>DZCT01000358.1 GCA_022736535.1 Desulfatirhabdium butyrativorans
TAAAGCCTGAAACCGGTTGCCTGATCTGTTTACATTCGGGCAGCCAAGTCCAGACATTATCTGATACCAATTCGCTTTCAAAAATTATCGGATACGATTTGTGACAAAATACCCAGTATCTGCTCCGGGGAATCAATAAAATACTCTTTTTTATCAATATAAATTCTGTCGCCTTCCAATTTGAGAAATCTCCACACACTGCCTGTTGTCACAGAACCGTAAACCGCTTTTCTTTTATTTCCCTCAGCCTCATTGAATATCCGGGCTGCGATCATCTCCGCCATGCACTGCCCGAATCCCGCGTTGATATTGTCATTTTTTGCCTCAACCACTGTCAGCACAGGAGCAGTCAAGGCATATTGGTTGCCCGAAGCGCTGATGATGAAATCGCATCTGCCGTTCAGCCCTTTCTCCTCGTCCACATTAAATTCCGTCCCCGAAAACAGACTGATTCTGTGTTCTGTAATTTCTGTAATTTCTGCAAGCATCGGCGCGATAATAAATTCCGATCTGGCTTTTTCTGTACCGATGGCGCTTCCCAGCGGCAAATATCTCTCAAGAAATTTACTCAGAAGATCGCTGGGCGATATTGGATGAATGTCATTAAAAATCAGATGATTTCCGACTATTTCTATTCCAAATTCCTTTCGGATCGAATCTATCGTAAATCTGTTATATGCCATAACGTCTCCCTATGGTCTCGGAAATAAAAAATGTCTCGCAAAGCCTGCAAATAAAAAAAACACAGAAAATCTGATTTGTCAAAAAATGACACGCGGCTCATCCGTATTTTGATATTTATACCAAGTCTTTCAAAACAATGCAATGCAATAATTCTGAAGACAATAATTTTATTTATACTGATCCGATTTTGCTTTTTTGCCGCAGACGCACACAGACGGACACAGACAGATATCTGAAATCGGAATACGGCATTTATGCAGAAAATATGCCGTAATAAAAAAGGTTCTCGCAAAGGGCGCAAAGTAAGAAAGATTTCTCGTTGCGCCCGAAATGACATTCTGACAGCTTTGCGGTCTTTGCGCCCTTTGCGAGAGATTCATCGCCTATTTCCGAAAATGTCTATTGAATAATAATCTGATTTTAATAAAAAATATTCTGATTATTTTAAAATTGCCGTTTTGAATTGAAAATGGCTTGCCAAAATCCCCATGCTTTGATAAAATTGTGAATATTTCAGTTGAGCATAATCTCCGAATCACCCTCCGAAATGCGAAATTTTTGTTTTACTTTGCCAACAGGAACGAGAATGACAACATCTCTGCTTTAAAAAAGCGGAAAAAGGGATGAAAAACATGACAAAATTATCTTCAGAAGAATATATACGCTACAATCGACAGATTATCTTACCCGAAGTCGGCGAAGAAGGTCAGGAAAAACTCCGAAATGCAAAAGTTTTTATTGCCGGCGTCGGAGGACTCGGTTCTGTTTCAGCATATTACATGGCAGCAGCAGGTGTCGGCGCCGTTAAAATTGCTGACCGGGATCGGGTGAATCCCGACAATCTCAACCGTCAGATACTTCACCACAGCCAGGACATCGGAAAGCCCAAAACAGCGTCCGCGCTTGAAAAACTCCGGCAGTTGAATCCCCACTGTCATGTTCAGGCGGTTCAGGAGGAGATTCGGGAGGAAAATATCATGGAATTTGTCGGAGACTGCCAGCTCATCTTAGACGCCACCGACAACGCAGAGACCAGAAGACTGCTCAACCGGGCTTCTGTTTCAAAGCATATTCCCTTTATTTACGGAGGCATTAACGGACTGAACGGCATGGTGACAACATTTATTCCGGGAGAAACCGCCTGTTTTGAATGTCTGTTCCCCCATAAGGCTGTGGAAAAAACCAGCGTTGCCGTGCTGGGTCCTGTTGCGGGGCTGACAGCTTCCGTGCAAAGCATGGAAGCCCTTAAATTTATTTTGGGAATGGGCGGGCTTCTGAAAAACCGGCTGCTTTATATTCAGTGTTCCGATATGACTTTCAAGGAAATCAATATCAGAAAAAATCCTGACTGCAACATCTGCAATACAGCAAAAAAAGGTGAGATATGAGTAGATATGTTGATGTCATCGTAAACGGTTTTAATGAAAAAGTGCCTGAAAATGCTACTATATCATTTCTGATCACACATTTTAAAGAAGGGGATGCTGATCTGATTGTGGAGCATAACGGTCAGTTTGTCTATCCCCAGAAATATGCCGCAGCCACGGTGTCGGCAGGAGACCGAATCGAATTTATCAATCCCAACTTTGGGGGATGAGGGATTGCTGCGGTCATTCTGAGCGGAGCGAAGAATCTCATTTTCTGCAATATGCTGTGGAGACGCAAAATTTTGCGTCTCTGCAATTGCTGCATACTGCCTGATCTGTTCCGATTTTTCCCGGAGCGACATATTTTTTTCAATCCCCGCCCAGCCGTGCAAGCCGCAGGCGGCGGCAAGCACTATGTTGCATGGGAACAAAGAACATCCATGATCCCTGATAATGAATTTTATTTAAATTAATGCTTTTATTTATGGAAAAAATCTGATAAGGAATTTCTTCAGAAATAAAATCAGAGCGGGCATAACCCGAACTGATACCTGCTTTTGTCCGGGGGCTTATGCTCCGCCGACCTTACTGTTTTCATTCAAGCCCTTCAGACGGACTGTTTCTGAAAAGCGTCACAGCACAAATACAACCTATTTAAATGATGAGGATACCATGAAGAAATACGAATGTCCCTGCGGATATGTGTATGATCCCGCAGAGGGCGACCCCGAAAACGGCATTGCGCCGGGAACGCCTTTTGAAAAATTGCCCCAAGACTGGGTTTGTCCCAAATGCGGTTCGGAAAAAGAATTTTTTGAAGAAGTATAATATCCTGTAATTATCAGATTTTGCATGAATTAAAAAATTGGTAGCGGTGTAGAAGCAGGTGATTTCGGGGTGTCATTCTGAACGGAGCGAAGAATCTCTGAAATTCTTCACTGCATTCAGAATGACAGGGACAGGGTTCATCACCTCTTCTACATCACTACCAATCTCTGCGCCTTTGCGGGAACTTTTTATTATTTCATGTTACGCAACAGTAATTTTTCCCCCTTTTGTAAAGAGGGATTCAGGGGGATTTCAAAGCGGCGGCACGGAAATCCCCCCTGCCCCCCTTTAAAAAAGGGGGGTTCGGGCAGCGACTGCGTAACATGAGTTATTATTTCTCGCAAAGATCGCAAAGTCCGCAGAGATTGTCTGTGCGGAAAAGCCGGAAAAGATTTTTATGTTTTCTCCATGACAGATACGGAAAAGATAAGCGATGATTTTTAATGTCAACCCCTATATTACCGAAGAGCCTGTGGGCGGCGAAAAAATTTTTGTGGGGCGCATAGATATTCTTAAAGCAGTGCTGCACGTCCTGAAAAGTCCCCATGAGAATACCATCGTTCTTTACGGACAGCGGCAGGTCGGAAAGACTTCGGTGTTGCAGGAGGTGGTTTCGCGTCTGCTGACAAAGCGGCATCATGCGCCGGTTTACTTTGAATTGCAGGATAAGGGGATGCTTTCTTTAGATGAGATATTGCAGTGTCTTTCCAATATTATCCTGCATTGCCTGAAAATTCCGCCCTTTGTATTGAACGGAGATTTTTCCAGAATGTTTCAGGAGGAATTTATTCCGCATGTGCTTTCCCATCTCCATGAAAAAGCCATCCTCGTATTTCTTTTTGATGAATTTGATTCGATGATAAACGCGGCTGAATCGGACAAATCCGCATTCGCTGATTTTTTTCCCTATCTGAACGATCTGATGTCGCTGAATCCCGGACGCATCAAATTCTTTTTTGCCATCCGCCGGCGTCGGGAACATCTTTCCGAAGCCTGCCTTTCGCTTTTCAGGAATGCAACATTTATTCATGTTCCTTTTTTCTCGCCGAAAGAAACAGGCGATGTGATTCATCTTTCAAAACAGAATACTTCTCTGAAATGGACTGAGGATTCGCTCTCCCGCATCATGGAACTGACAGGCGGGCATCCCTATCTGACGCAACATATCTGCCGGATTGTCTGGGAAAGGTTGTATGACGATGCCCCGGAAACCATTCCCTTTGTCCGTGTCAGCGATATAGAAAAAGCTGTTCCTGATGCGCTCCGCTTAGGCTCAAACATGCTGGAACAGATATGGGAAGGCTTGGGATTAGCGGAAAGAATGGCGGCTTCGCTTATCGCAGAAGCACGGGACCGGGCTGTCATGCCGGCAGAAATTGAGCAGGGATTTCAGGAAAACAATGCAGATGTTTTTGCAGGAGAGCTGGAACATGCTGTCAGGGGGCTTGAGGAATGGGGCTGGATTCAGCGGGAAGACAAAGGCTGCCGGATGCGGGTGGAAATCCTGCACCGATGGATTGCCCTGAACAAGCCTCCTTCAATTCTTCAAAATGAAATCCGGCGGGTTTTAGGCGACACTGTTCACCGTCTGTTTGCTTCTGCCTGGAAATTTTACAGGGACGGCGAGACAGAAATGGCAGCTTCTCTGCTTGAACAGGTGATGAGGCTCGATCCCCGTCACCTGAAAGCCAATCAGTTGCTGATTGAGATTTCTCTGGCTCAGAAGCAGTCGGAAAAAGCATTGGAACTGCTTGAATCTCTTTACAGATACAATCCGTGGATGGCTCGTCCCCGTCTGCTTCAGGTTCTGCTCTCACAGGCAAAAGAAAATGACAAAAAAAAAGAGGAGCGGCTGGTGATTTACAGAAGGATTTTAGAGATAGAACCGGGGCAGTCCGAGGCATTGGCAAAATGTCAGGAACTTTTGGAAATAAAAGGCGACGCGGGTTTTCTGAAAGTATGCGGACCGCCGGAAACAGAAACAGCGGAAACCGCAGGAAACAATGAAGACAGCGCCCCCGAACCTGAAAAGACATGCAGGATGTTTCAGTTCAGACAGTTATACCGGCAGGCAATGGGGGTTCTGAGAAGGAAATAGGGGGGATGTTTTCAATTTAAAAAAGCTGTACGAAAATCCGGGACGCAAAAGCCGAAGGAGAAGTTCGGGGGAGAGTGATCGGCGAAATTCTGATGGCGCAGCGTCTGCTGAAGCTGTTCCTGCATTCTCAGGAAGAATTGGAGAAAAAAAACCTTGAGGAACTGAAAAAAGCGCTGGCACGGATCGAGGCGGAATTTGCCTCGCATTGAGAAATGAGGAATATTTTTTTGCCACGAATTTACACGAATTGAACCACGAATGCACACGAAAATTTTACCACGAATGGACACGAATTTCGGCACGAATGCAACACGAATTTTTGGTAGTGATATAGTATCGGTGATTACTTTATAATACAGATAATTATTATATT
>DZCT01000359.1:0-1515 GCA_022736535.1 Desulfatirhabdium butyrativorans
AAAATCGGAAAAATCCCCGTGCCGACAGACGGATTCGGAGGTATTTTTATCAACTACCGGGGCGGCGAAAAGCATTTTCCCCATATTTCCGTTACGGATATTCTTCACGGAACTGTTTCGCAGAGTGAACTGAAGGACAAAATTGTGCTGGTGGGCGCCACCGCCACCGGCATGTACGACCAGCAGGTTTCGCCCTTCGGGGCTGTTTTTCCGGGCGTTGAAGTCCATGCAAATATTATTGACAGCATTCTGTCGCAGGATTTTGTGCGTCAGCCTCTCTGGCTGGCTTTTTTTGACATCATGATGATGCTCTGTATCGGGCTGCTTCTCGGAACGGTACTTCCCCGGGTCGGCATTTTCAAGGGCGCGTTGATGGCTGTTTCTGTTTTTACGGGCTATATTCTGCTGTGCCGCTATCTGTTTTCCTGTCACGGGCTGATTCTGAACATGGTTTATCCGCTTTCGCTTGCGCTTTCTGTTTACGCCGGCAGCACCGTTTATAAATATCTGATGGAATCGGAACAGAAAAAATTCATTAAAAACGCATTTTCAACTTATCTCGCGCCTTCGGTTGTGGAATATCTTATTCAATTTCCGGATAAACTTGAATTAGGCGGAAAAGAACGGAGGATCACTGCATTTTTTTCGGATATCGAAGGATTTACCGGTATTTCCGAAAGGCTCTCGGCGACCGAGCTTGTGAAACTCCTGAATGAATTTCTGACCGAAATGACGGACATTATTTTGAAATATGAAGGAACCGTGGATAAGTTTGAAGGCGATGCGATTATCGCGTTTTTCGGTGCGCCCAATGACCTTGCGGCGCAGGAAAAAGCCGCGTGCAGCGCGTGTATTGATATGCAGAAAAAATTGTCCGAGCTTCGGGAAACATGGAAAAAAGAAGGAAAACCTTTGCTGAAAATGCGGATCGGTCTGTTTACAGGTATGGCGGTGGTGGGCAACATGGGATCAAAGCAGCGCATGGATTATACCATGATGGGCGATACCGTGAATACTGCCGCGAGGCTGGAAGGCGTGAACAAGGTTTACGGTACCTACACGCTCATCGGCGAACCGACTTACAAGGCTATTGACAACAGTTTTGCTGCAAGAGAGCTTGATTCGATCAATGTTGTGGGAAAGCTGGAGCCGGTTACGATTTACGAACTTGTCGGCTATTCCCAGTATATTGATGAACGCACACGGAAAAGCCTTGAACATTACGCTGCCGGGCTTTACAATTACAGACATCAAGAATGGGAAAGCGCGATCCGCTGTTTTCACGCGGCATTGGAATTAATGCCGGATGACGGTCCCTCCCGCACGATGCTGGAACGCTGCCATAAATTAAAGGAAAATCCGCCGCCCGCAGACTGGAACGCCGCGTTTGTCATGGAAACGAAGTAGGGTGGGCAGCTTGCTGCCCACCTGCTTTTATCAGTATCATTCTGATTTTATATTGTCATTCTGAGCGAAGCGAAGAATCCCGCCTTCATCAGACAGAGATTCTTCGCT
>DZCT01000359.1:1615-5343 GCA_022736535.1 Desulfatirhabdium butyrativorans
AACAGGTTAAAACAGAATGACAGCAACAGGCTGAGATTCTTCGCTCCGCTCAGAATGACAGCAACAGGCTAAAAAAAATGACAAAACTTCTGAAAGACCCGACAGTACTCATCCGCCATATCTCACGGGTTCTCTGTGACATCGCCCCGTCTGAATGTTTTACGGGAAATCCGGGCAGCTTTCCCTCTGCCGTGCTGCTTCTGCTGGGGTATCACTGTGAAAAGGAAAACATGCCGGAACCTTGCCTGATTTTAAACAAGCGTTCCCGGAAAGTCAGACAGCCCGGGGACCTCTGCTGTCCGGGCGGCAGCATGATGCCTGTTGTTGACCCCGCGCTGGCAAAGCTTCTGACCTTACCGGGTTTTCCGCTGGCACGCTGGCATTGCTGGCAGGACTGGCGGGACCGTCACCCGGGCAAAGCCCGTCAAGCGGCGCTCTTTCTGGCAACGGGTCTGCGGGAATGCTTTGAGGAAATGCGGCTGAATCCTTTGGGCGTCCGTTTTCTGGGACCGCTCCCTTCGCAGCATCTCCGCATGTTTCAACGCGTTATTTATCCGATGGCGGTGTGGGTTTCCCGACAGAAACGATTTGTCCCGAACTGGGAGGTGGAGAAAATTGTGCATATTCCATTGAGATATTTACTGAATCCCTCATCTTACGCCTGTTATCGTTTGCAATTTTCGCCGTATCTGAAAAAAAAATTCAATCGGCATATTGAAGATTATCTCTGCGTTCCGTATCGGCATGAAGATGAACAGGAACTGCTCTGGGGCGCAACGCTTAGGATTGTCACGGTATTTTTAGACACGGTTTTCGGATTCAGACCGCCGGATGTGGCATCTTTGCCGGTCATTCCGGGGATTTTGGAAAAGGAATATCTCACGGGATCAATGTGAATCAATGTAAATTTCAAAATGCGTTCCCAAGCCGGGGCGTCAATGGCATCAGGTTAAAAATCTCTGCTGAAAACTGACAGGGATATGCGGGGTATTCAGGATTATCCTGTTCATCCTGTATATCCCTGTTAAAACCCGTATAAAGTCACAATAAATTCGGTATGATACTTTTTATTTTTGCATGTCATGCCGATTCACTGACCGCCTGCCTGCTACATAAACGATTTCCGAAATGCCTTCGGGAAAAAATTCCCGAAGGCGTTTTTTATTTTCAGAGACGGCACGGGAACAAAACCCCTCAATCCCTCTGATGCAGCGGAGGTTTAAGATTAAATATTTTTTAATTTTTTCAACAGATTGATATACAGCATATTCCGTGACAGCACATAAAATATTGAATAGCCTTTTATCAGAACAGCGAAAAAGTTCCCGCAACGATAAAAGTTACTTGACTGTTTTGTTTAACTGTCCTAAATATTAACAGACATTTTTATAAATTTTTTCGTCACAAAAGCAAATTATGTTGAAGTAAGCTCCATCTGTAATTTCAACCGCAGGGGCAGCCCCCTGTGGCTGCCCTTGTTTGTTATTCGTTTCGGCAGGGTAAGCACGGGGGCTTACCCCTACGGAAAGTTGCCGATAGTGATTAAATAATGAATAGAACGAAGAAATAAATATTTTCTGAAAGGAACAAACAGCTTATGCCTTTTTCAATTGCACTTGCCGGAAAAGGAGGTACCGGAAAAACCACCGTGGCGGGTCTGCTTATCAAGTATATGATTATGAAGGGAAAGATGCCTATACTTGCTGTGGATGCGGATTCCAATTCAAATTTAAACGAAGTTCTCGGCGTCAAGGTCTCGGATACACTGGGAAATGCCCGGGAAGATATGAAAAAAGGAAATGTTCCCGAGGGCATGACCAAAGATGTTTTCATATCCATGAGACTTGAAGAGGCGATTATCGAGTCGAACAATTTTGATCTTATTGTGATGGGACAGCCGGAAGGATCGGGCTGTTACTGCGCCGCCAATTCCCTTTTGGCAGGATTTCTGGAACGGCTGACCGGCAATTATCCCTATATTGTCATGGATAACGAAGCCGGAATGGAACATATCAGCCGCCTCACCACCCGCAATGTGGATGTCCTGCTGATTGTCACGGACACCTCGCGACGCGGGATTCAGGCGGCAGAGCGGATTCATCATCTGGCACTGGAACTCAAAATCGGCGTCAGCAGAAGCTGTATGATTGTGAATCAGGCGAAAAACGGCTTTACCGAAGCTGATCTGAGTCTGATTGCAGGTAAGGGACCGGAGTTTCTGGGAACCATACCCGAAGACAATGCCGTTTACGAATATGATTTTAAGGGGCGTCCGACCATCGAGATACCGGCGGATAACAAAGCGGTCAAAGCAGCATTTGAAATTTTTGAGAAGATAGTATAAGGTGAGAGGTTCGGGGTCAGAGGTTCGGAATAATGCCTCTGACCTCTCACCCCTAGCCCCGAACCTTTCCCTCAATCTTCAATCCCTGAAGGGGGTGTTTATGAGAAAGACAGGTTTTTTGCATGATGACAGATACTTGCTTCACAGAACAGCATCCTATCATCCGGAATGTTCTGACAGGCTCAAAGCGATTTACAAAGGAATCGAGGACGGCGGTCTTATTCCTAAGCTGACGCTGATGAAGGCAAAACGTGCGGATCAGCGATGGATTGAGGCGGTCCACCGTGTAAAATATATCATGCGCTTTGAAGAAGCATGTCTTTACGGATTAACCGAATTTGAGTCTGCGGACAACCAGATGTGCGGCGAATCCTTTGAAGTTGCGCTGCTGGCTGTGGGCGGAATCCTTGACGCGATACGGATGATGATGGAAGGTCAGATTGACAACGCCTTCTGTACAGTGAGACCTCCGGGACATCATGCGGAAGTCGAAAAGGCAATGGGTTTCTGTTATTTCAACAATGTGGCAATCGCCGCCCGGTACCTGCAAAGCGAATACGGCATCAAACGGGTCGGGATCGTTGATTTTGATGTGCATCACGGCAACGGCACCCAGCATATTTTTGAAGCAGACCCTTCCGTGTTTTACTACTCCATCCATGAACACCCCTCTTTTGCCTTCCCCGGCACGGGCAGGGAGTTTGAGAAAGGCATCGGCGAGGGAGAGGGATTCACGCTGAATTCTCCGGTATTGCCCGGTCAGTCGGACAAAGAGTATAAAAAGCTGATGGAAAGAGACCTTTTTCCCGCTTTTGATACATTCCGTCCCGAGATCATCCTGACTTCCACCGGCTTTGACGCGCATGAGGATGATGATATGTCCGGCGTCAATCTCACCACCGCAGGCTATTCGTGGATAATGGAAAGAATTATCGAGATGGCGGATAAATACTCGGACGGAAGGCTGATTTCCGTTCTGGAAGGCGGCTACTGTCTCCCGCGCCTTCCGGAACTGGCGAAAAATCATGTTGAAATCCTGATGGGCAAATAGTGCAGGAGTTACGCGCCTAGTGCTTTGTCAGTTTCGTTTTGCAGGTTTTTAACCGCAAAGAACGCAGAGAAACCGCAAAGTCCGCAAAAAATTATCCGTCAGTTTGTTTTTGACAAAGCACTAGTCTCGCTCCCACGCTCTGCGTGGGAGTGCGTAGCGATGCAAAATTTTGCGCCTCTGTTCCGGAGTGCGTCATCTTATAAAAGCGGAGCGAAGCGAAATTTTAGCACACTCCGGAGCGCGGGAACGAGAAATCCGGCTGCATAACTTCTAAATAATTTTAAGGAGAAAATAAATGTTTGTCACCAACTCAATGCAGAAGAATGTGATTAC
>DZCT01000360.1 GCA_022736535.1 Desulfatirhabdium butyrativorans
TGGCGGAACTCGCGGTGGAACATCTGATTCGGAATCGCGCCGGCGATATTTTTGTCGCCAACCGAACTTTTGAACGCGGGGTGGAACTCGCGAGAAAATTCAAGGGCAGTCCCATCCGCTTTGAAGAAATCACAGATTCTATGCAGAATGTTGATATTATTATCAGTTCCACAGGTTCTCCCGATTTTGTGATTCGCCGGGATCAGGTCAAAGCAGGTATGCGGGGCAGAAAAAACCGCCCGCTTTTTTTTATTGATATTGCCGTGCCTCGTGACATTGACCCGGGAATCAACCGGATTCCCAACGCATATCTCTATGATATTGACGACCTGAAGAGCGTGATTGATGAAAACATAGAGGATCGCCAGCGGGAGGCGCTCAAAGCGGAAAGAATCGTTGATGAGGCGGTGATCAGCTTCCGGCAGTGGTATGAAAGTCTGGCGGCAGTGCCGACCATCGTGGCGTTGCGAAAAAAAATGGATGCCATTGCAAAAGCGGAGATCAGAAAGACGATGAATTCGCTGCCGCATTTCTCTGATGAGGACTGTCAGGCGCTCTGCCGGATGACTGATGCGCTGATCAACAAAATTCTGCATGATCCCACGCTGTTTTTGAAAAACAACGGTTTTCACGGCAACAAAACCCTCTATCTTGACATGACACGGAAACTTTTCAATCTGGATGAAAGCTGATATTAGACTTTATCGGAAATAAAAAAAGGTTCTCGCAAAGAGCGCGGAGGGCGCAAAGTTTTTATAAAAAAGTTTTTTTCCTTTATTTCTTCGACAGTAGAACGGGTTTGAAACCCGTTCTGCCGGAAACTTTTCAATCTGGATGAAAGCTGATATTATTTTGAGTGATTCGGAGGAAAAATGCTTGAACTTAAAGAGGCAATAAAAAAAGCTTTTGAACACTTTGAAGTGATTTATGACGGTGAAAATTTGCCGAACAAATTACTGGAAGAAATAGAATATGATGATGAATCTGATATGTGGAAAGTTGTGATAGGTTTTGATTCAGAGCATATAAGAACCAAAACTGAGGGAAATACGATGTTCGGGACCGCCACAGTTGAGGAAAAGGAAAGAAAATACAAACAGATCAGATTAAAAGGACAGGACGGTTCCTTTGTTAAAATGGTGGATGAGATGTTATGATTAAGCAAATAGATTTAATCACCTCTCCGCACAAGGATAAGTTCGCAGTAATAGATACAAATTTACTCCTTGTTTATCTTGTAGGATGTATTGATCCTCAATTAATAACAAAGTTCAAGAAGACAAACAGCAGATATTGTGCAGAAGACTTTAAGATATTGGATGATCTTATCAGTAAATTCGACAATTTTGTTACCACCCCTAATATCTTGACAGAGGTTAGCAACCTTGGAGGTCAGCTCAATGATAATGCAAAAAAGCAGTTTTTTGTGTTCTTGGCTCAATTTATACAGAAAACCGCTGAAAAATATATACAATCATCTGAAATATCGAAAGACAGTCTTTTTATTAAGTTCGGCGTCACAGATAGGGGACTTTTAGAGTTAGCCAGAACACAACATCTCATCATTACAGATGATTTTAAACTGTCTTCATTTTGTATCAGCCAAGGTTTTGACAGTATCAATTTCAATCATCTGAGAAATTATGTCAATTACTGATTTCCGAAAGTAAGAAAGTGTGAGTAAAAGTGATGAAATCCCGGATAAAATCAGACCGCTGCTTATTTCCGATAAAATCTGTTTGTTGAAAGGCGATTTATGTCCAAAAAATGTGTGCTGATTCTTCTCGACGGTCTGGGAGACCGCTCATATAAGGAGTTGGGAAATCTGACGCCCCTGCAAGCGGCAGAAACGCCTGTGCTGGACCGGCTCGCGACGGCAGGCGCAAACGGTCTTTATCATGCCGGATTGCAGGGGCAGGCGCTGCCCAGCGAAAATGCTCATTTTGTCATGTTCGGCTATGACATGGCGGATTTCCCCGGCAGAGGGGCGTTAGAAGCTTTGGGCGCGGGCATCGAACTGAGTCATCAGGATGTTGCGATTCTCTCGCATTTTGTCTCACTCAGAGAAGCACAAGGATGTCTCATCCTCGATGACGACAAACTTAAAGCAGCGGAAGCCGAAGCCGCCGCGCTCATTCAGGCGGTGAGAACTTATGAGCAAAACGGCGTCACAGCCTGTTTTATTCAGACCAAAGGGCTTTTCGGCGTTATCCGGCTTCAGGGCAATGTCTCGCCTTTTATCACAGACACGGATCCCATAGTGAAAAATTCGCCCCTGATTGCCGTGAAAACATGGAAAAATCATGCAGATGATCCGAGTTCCCGGAACAGCGCGGACGCGCTTCGGGCATATCTGCTTCGGGCTTGGAAACGCTTGGAAGCGCATCCGGTAAACGCTGAGAGAATCCGGCGGGGAGAAAAAATCATCAACGGCTTGGTCACGCAACGTGCGTGACAGTTGAAACCGATGACTCCTTTTTCGGAAAAATACGGACTCCGGGGGCTTTCTGTTTCCTCCGGCATCATTTACTGGGGGCTTTGCAGATATGTAGGCATTGAATGCGAAAAAGTAAAAGACAGCGATGATCCGGGCAGAGACATTGCCGAGCGGATGGCGATTGCCCGCAAGGCATTGAAAGATTATGACTTCATTCACGTCCACAGCAAAGCCCCGGATGAAGCCGGTCACAGCAAAGACCCGCTTTATAAAAAACGGGTGATTGATATGTTGGACAAAGGCATCGGAGAAGCGATTGAGCCTCTGATGAGCGATCCGGATGTGTTTCTGATAATCACTGCGGATCATTCCACGCCCTGCGATGAGCCGCTGGTGCATTCAGGCGAAACCGTGCCGGTGATATTTCACGGAAAAGGCATTCGTCGGGATCGGGTCCGGCATTTCAATGAAACCAGCGCGGCAGGGGGCGCGCTGGGCTGTATGCGCGGAAAAGAGTTCATTTATCTCATGCTGAATCATTTGGATCGCTGCAAACTGCACGGACTCATGGACACGCCGGAAGATCAGCCGTTCTGGCCCGGAAAATACGAACCTTTTCGGACGGAGCAATGAATTTGCAGCAGCAGGACAATATCTTCAAGTATGAAACCGGCGTGATTCACGGTCGTTTTCAGGTGCTGCATAAGGATCATCTGAAATACATTCTCGCGGGAAAATCCCTTTGCAGGCATATCGTCGTCGGCATTACCAATCCTGATCCGGTGCTGACCCGCAGTGAAGCCGCGGACCCGGGCAGGAGTCATCCGCTTGAAAATCCGCTGACGTATTATGAACGCTATGTGCTTCTCAATGCGGCATTGCCCGAAGCCGGCTTGGAGCGGCAGGATTTTTCCGTGGTGCCGCTGCCGGTCAACCTGCCGGAACTGTATCAGTATTATGTTCCGCTTGATGCGGTGTTTTTTCTGACCATCTATGACGACTGGGGCAGACAGAAACTTCGCTATTTTGAGTCATTGGGGCTGACCGCTCATGTCTTATGGGAAACGCCGCCGGAAAAAAAAAGGCATCAGCGCGGGCGACATCCGAAAGCGAATGGCAGACGGCGAATCATGGGAAACAATGGTGCCCGCGAGTGTGTCTGTGCTTCTCAGGAAATGGGACATTCCCGGGAGATTAAAAAAATACGGTAGCACTCAGTTAATTTAATTCCGAATCCCGCGCCGGCTGTCAGAATTAAATTAACCGGGTACTGCTTCTGCACTGTTGCCTTGCTGGAAAGGAGTCATATAAAAATGCCGAAAAAAGATTATAACATATTGGAAAATCCTGAAGAACTTCTTCGTATGATGAAAAGTGAGAAAAAAGGGCGTTTCAGGGACCGTCTCCGAATGCTGTGGCTTCTGAAAAGCGGGGAGGCGAAAACAATAACTCGTGCGGCTGAACTTTGCGGCGTTTCCCGTCTCACGGCTGTGGAATGGTTTAAGCGTTACGAAGCCGGAGGAATCGAAGAACTTCTGCTCCTGAAAACGGTGCCGGGGAGAAAGCGGCGCATCTCCGGTGAGGCTGAAAAGGCGCTGAGAAAACGCCTCACCGAACCGGAGGGATTCGGCTCCTATGATGAAATACGGATATGGCTGAAGGAAAATTATCATCTTGATATTCCTTATAAAACAGTACATAAAACCGTTTGTTATTATCTCGGTGCCAAGCCGAAATCGCCGCGTCAGCCGCAGATAAAAAAACGGGCGGCGGCGCAAAAAGCAGGTAATTCGGAAAGTTGAGGTTTGAAAGATAAAAAAATGAAAAATGCTGTGACAATTCTTCTTCTTGTCCTTGCGCTGCTGCCATATCCGGTGCCGGCTTCGGTGATTCTTCAATTGCGGAAGGGAGAAGCCGTATTAGACGCTAAAAGTGTAAAATTAATTGATATTATTGAAGAAATGCGTCAGAAATATGCGGTGAGCATCGTGGGGCTGGAAAGCAGAGAAGGCGAGACTGTCACCTTTTCCGCCAAAGAAGAAATGCCGGAAGATTTGATAAAGCGTCTGCTCCGTTATCTCGGAGAAGAAAATTATGCCATGGAGTTCACAGACATAAAACTGACAAAGGTTTCCGTTTTTCCGGGATCAAAAAAACGCACACCTTCTCCTTCTGCGGAGGGAGCAAATGACCCTTCCGCGCCGCAGCGACTGAGCAATGTTGTTGAAGTAAAAGAAATTATCGAAGGCAGTCAGGCGCAGGGACTGAATTTGCAGAAAGGGGATTTGGTGGTTTCGTATAACGGCGTAAAGATCAGCAGCGCGCAGCAGTTGGCAAGTGAAGTAAGGAAAACGTCGGGCAGGGACGCGGTTGAAATGACGGTGGTGAGAAATAAAGAAGTCATGCCGATGGTTCTGGAAGGCGGACTTATCGGCATTCAGATTGTCACAACAAGCATTCCCGCGGCGGAAGCGGAAAATTATTCTCGTTAGCGGATGATTGAAAAATACCTGCCTCCCCCCTTTAAAAAAGGGGGGAAAAAGTCTCTTATTCTGACTTCTCAGTATGACTCGGAACAGAGTCATTATTCCGAAAGCTTCTTCAGGATATAACCCAGTTCTGCAAAACCGATTTTGCCGTCTCCGTCCGTGTCCGCATCGGCATAAATGCCCTCCGGCTGCATTCCCGCCAGAATTTTCAGCACGGTTGCGGCATCCCGAAGATCAATCGCACCGTTGCCGTCAACATCGCCGGGGACTTTATCTGTTGTCATCATCCACAGTTCGTAGCCGTATGTGTCATCGGCGGCTCCGAAGAAAAGCGTCCTGTTCACGCTGATGAGACCGGAAGGATATGAACCGCCCCTGTCAAGCCGAATATCCTTGACTATAACAGTGCCGGCTTCT
>DZCT01000739.1 GCA_022736535.1 Desulfatirhabdium butyrativorans
CGAGAACTTTTTTTATTTCCGAAAAAGTCTTTTTTACCACCCTAAACGATTGGGAGGGCCCCGGAAATGTCACAAGGATTTCAGCCTCAGCATCCTGATATTACAGAGGACTCATGGATCAGAATCAACAAAGTCATTGCCGAGAACCGCTTCAAACCCGGTTCGGTGATCACCGTTCTGAGAGAATGCCAGAATATTGTCGGTTATCTTCCTGCGGAGCTGATTGATTATATCAGTCACGGTCTGAATATTTCCCGCAGCGAAGTTTTCGGCGTCGTGTCTTTCTATTCCCTTTTTTCGCTGGTCCCGAAAGGACGGCACACCGTAAGGGTGTGCATGGGAACAGCCTGTTATGTGAAAGGAATAAAGGAGATCATCGGGCGGATTCGCGGCAACTATCAGATAAAAGAAGGGCAAACCACTAAGGACAGACGCTTCTCTTTGGAAGCTGTCAGGTGTCTGGGCGCGTGCGGGCTTGCGCCGGTGACGGTGGTGGATCACGATATTTACGGCGACACGACTGCAAACCGCATCATTGATATTCTTGAGAAATATGAGTAGCAGGTGGGCATTTCATGCCCACCCTACTTAAAATAAGGAGAAAAGCCATGCCGAAACTGACCGTACAGGACTTGAAGAAAATAAAAGAAAATACTTCCAAAGAGATGCAACTGCGGGGAGAAAGCGGAAGAATCAGGATTCTCGTTCACATGGGAACCTGCGGCATTGCCGCCGGCGCGCGTGAGGTCATGCAGACTTTGATGGAAGAAATGGCAACGGCAGACCGTCAGGACATCAGGGTAGTGGCTTCGGGCTGTATGGGAATGTGCAGCAGCGAGCCGAATGTGACGGTGGAAATAGAAGGCGAAAAGCCGATTGTCTATCAGCATATAGACGCCAACAAGATGCGTCAGATTTTCAAGCGGCATGTCCTTAAAGGCGAAGTTCAAAGCGATTTTGCGCTGGCAAGAGGCTGATATTATCAGTAAATCGAAAAATCATCCGTGTCATTTCAACCGAAGGGAGAAATCTGACGTGTCATTTCGACCGAAGGGAGAAATCTTTAAGATTCCTCACTGCGTTCGGAATGACATTTTCTGTTCGGAATAATATTTTCTGTTCGGAATAATATTTTCGGTTCGGAATAATATTTTCGGTTCAGAATAATATTTTCGGTTCGGAATAACATTTCGATATACTGATT
>DZCT01000361.1 GCA_022736535.1 Desulfatirhabdium butyrativorans
CGCGGGCAGAGCCTTTGTTCTGGTCGGCGGTGCTGCCTCAATGTATGAAATCACTGAATGGCGAATGGCTGCTCCGGAGAAAGCCGCGGCATCCATGCACGCGTCTGTGTCATACAAGGCTGTGGAACTGGCTGAAAAGAAGATTCCCGGAGTTGAGTATGCGGTTCAGAGTGTCGGCGGAGTTGACGAGAAGGCTGTCAAATCGGGTGCCGTTGACGCCGCAGTGGGACATAAAGCGGTCGGAGCGCAAATGGTCGAAACTCTGGAACAGAACGACACGATGCGGGATTATGTGGTCAACCCCATCGGACGGGTAGCCAGTTTTCTTTTCGGTTTCGGCGGAAATTAACCGGAGTAACCAACAAACAGGAGGTCAGTTATGAGCCGTTTTTGCATAAAAATAGCAGCAGTGGTCATATCGTTGTCGTTGGTGTCGGCGTCTGTCATGCTGTTTGCCGGTTCGGTCAGTTTCACCTATGATCAATGGGGCAGGATCGTCAAAGCCGCTTATGACAACGGGAAATCCGTTACCTACACTTACGATCAGGCGGGAAACATCGTATCGAGACAGACATCTCCCGTATCCGCAGGCGATGTTTATCCTGACAATGCCCTGACCCTGAAAGATGCGATTGTTGCATTGCAGGTTGCCGCAGGGGCAAAACCGCCAAGCGTGGCTGCGGGCGCGGATGTCAACCAAAACAATGTGATTTCTGTTGAAGAGGCTGTTTTTGTTCTGCAAAAGGTTGCCGGTAAATTACCTTGATCGTAGGGTCACGCCGGCGGCGTGCCTTGACTGACAAAATGAACGATTTTTTGAATTTTTTCAACACGCGATGGCGTATTTCAAGGGAGGCACGCCAGAGGCGTGCCCCTACTGCCATTGATCAGAGTTGTTGCGAAATAACGTAACTATTTGAATTTAAAAGTAATTTTAAATATCCCGATTTTGAGCTTAACCTATTGATATATAAAGATAAATTGTTAAAATCGGTTTTTATTTCGCAACAACTCTATTAAGGTTCGGAATACCGAATTAATTTTCGGATAGGTTCAATGATAAAGCCTTTTTTTTCAAAAAAACAGGAAACCATGAAAAAATATTTCAACATCGCAGGTCCCTGCCATCCTGAAAAACATTATATGATTCCCTCTGAGACAAGGTGCGGCGGGATAACGGAACTGATCGAACAGGAACAGTATTTTGTGATATATGCCGCACGGCAGTCCGGCAAGACCACGCTGCTGCTGGATCTGGTGAAAAAACTGAACAGAGAAGGCAGATATCATGCCCTGTACTGCTCTCTTGAAACTGTGCAGGGAATCATTGATCCGAAAGAAGGGATTCCGGCAATTGCAAACCGCCTCATATCCGAAGCGGAACTTATTGATCCGGAAAGCAGAAACAGGTTCGGCGACTTTTCCGATTACACCAACGTGTTGAGAACCGGACTGACAGAATTGTGCAGGAAATCAGACAAACCCGCAGTGATTCTTTTTGACGAGGCAGACTGTCTTTCAAACGGCACGCTCATCGCATTTCTGCGGCAACTGCGGGACGGCTATGTCAACCGTTCCAGAATCCCCTTTGTGCATTCTGTCGGACTGATCGGAATGCGGAACATCCGGGATTACAAAGGCAGAATCAGAGAAGACAGGGATACGCTCGGCAGCGCAAGCCCCTTCAATATTGTTACCAAAGCCCTGACTTTGAAGAATTTTACAAAAGAAGAAATTGAAGAACTGTACGGTCAGCACACACAGGAAACCGGTCAGTTTTTTTCGCCTGATGTAACTGATTCTGTCTATTATTACACTCAGGGACAGCCCTGGCTGGTCAATGCCGTGGCAAGGGAGATTGTAACGGAAACTCTGGAATCGGATCACACAAAAGAGCCGGTCTCCGGGCATGTCGGACAGGCGGTTGAGACAATCATTCAGCGCCGGGACACGCACATTGACAGTCTGCTGGAAAGACTCAAAGAAGACCGGGTGCGGAGAATTGTCGAGCCGGTGATTGTAGGAGAGGAGAAAGATTTCAATTTTACAGATGACGATTACCGGTATGTTCTGGATCTGGGTCTGCTGAAAGATGACGGCAGCGCTCTGATGCCGTCCAATCCGATTTATTCGGAAATCATGATTCGGAAACTGACTTTTCCTCCCCGGGAATCTATGAGATTATCCGATTTCCCTCCGCACGCACCTGCTTATCTGACTGCCGGAAAATTGGATATGAAGAAACTTCTCACGGATTTTCAGACATTCTGGCGTGAAAATTCCGCGATATGGCAGGAAAGATTTCAGTATAAAGAGGCTGCACCGCACCTGATTCTCATGGCTTTCCTGCAAAGAATCGTCAACACGGGCGGCAGAACTGACAGAGAGTTTGCCACCGGAAGGGGGCGGATTGATCTGTGCATTCATTATCAGAATAAGAAATATCCTGTTGAGATAAAAATCCGGCGGGATCAAAAGACGATTGAGGAAGGGAAAAAACAATTGGCGAATTATGTGGACACGCTCGGCTGCGATACGGGCTGGTTAGTCATATTCGACAGAAGAAAAAGAACATCATGGAAAAATAAATTATTCTGGAAAACAGGCAGGATAAATGATAAAGCAATTCATATTGTCGGATGCTGAGTGGTCTGTCAAATAAGTTTTTCAACCGCAAAGGGCGCAGAGGAACACACAACGTCCGCAACATTTTGTTCCCTGTTTCAATTTTTTTTAAGGAATTAATGTTATAGTGATCCAACTTCGGTTTTTTACGGCACACTTTCTGCATGTATGCGTATTCCGTTTTCGGATATCTGTCTGTGTCAGTCTGTGTGCGTCTGCGGCAAAAAACCGAAATCGGATCAGTATATAAGACAAAGCCTTGTAACAAGAACTGTTATCTAATAAAGATTTGATTTCAAAATTGCCGGTCGCTCACGCTCCCTGCTCGGAGCCGGAAGCGTGGGCGACCGGCGTTTCATAACTGTTTGAAAGCGAATTGGTATAACTCCCAAAGGCAAATAAAAATTTGACATCTGAAATCCCTTATAAAATCGGCATAGACCTCGGCGGAACCAAAACAGAGATTATCCTCACAGATTCAGCCGACAACGTGATACACCGCAAAAGGATTCCCACGCCGAGGCATTCAGGATATGAAGCAATTCTGGATTCGCTTTGCGGGCTTTGCTCCGAAGCCGCGGGGCTGATACCGCCGGGAAAAGATTACACGGTCGGCATCGGAATCCCCGGCATCGTGGATGCGGAAACGCAGCTTGTTCATAACGCCAACACGACTTGTCTCATCGGAAAGCCTTTTCAGAGAGACATGGAGCGGCTTCTCAGCAGGCGCATAGCAATGGAAAATGACGCCAACTGTTTTACGCTGGCGGAGAGTCTGCAAGGCGCGGGAAAAGGATACAGCTTTGTTTTCGGCGTCATCATGGGAACAGGCTGCGGGGGCGGCATCTGCATTGACGGGAAAATCCGGCAGGGCAGGCACGGCATCGCAGGGGAATGGGGGCATTTTTCCGTTGACCCGCAGGGAGCGGAATGCTACTGCGGGAACCGGGGCTGTGTGGAGACCAAAATCAGCGGTTCGGGTGTGGAGAATGCCTTTTTTGAGAAATACGGGAAGCATCTGACAACGGCTGAAATTGTGCAGGGATACCGGAGCGGCGAACCGGAATGCAGTGATATGTTTGTGCAGTTTCTGGACGATTTCGGACGCTGCGTGGGCGGGCTTGTGTCGGTTTTGGACCCGGATGCGGTTGTTATCGGCGGCGGGCTTTCCAATATCGAGGAGTTGTATCATCAAGGAATTGAACAGGTTAAGAAATATGCCTTTCACCGGAATATAAAGACGCCGATACTGAAAAACCGGCTGGGGGATTCGGCGGGGGTGTTCGGCGCGGCGTGGGCGGGCGTCAATGAACGATAAGGCGGGCATAATATGCCCACCTTTTGAAAGGACTCTGCTTATGGGAAACAAAATGACATGGGAAGATATGAAGAAAAAGTATCCTGACGAATGGCTGCTGATTGTTGATTTTGAAGTTGATCATTCAGGGCATATTGTTTCAGGAATTGTGGAAAGGCATTCAAAAGAAAAGGATGATGTTTACCGACTGCCCGCATTAGGCAGATCAAGCGCTTTCAGATATACGGGAGAATCCGATTTTTCAGTGTAGGGTGGGCATAACATGCCAATCTTGAGAATTACATCCAATTTCCATTGCAGGTAAATGCGCCCCAGTAGTAAGGATGAGCAAAGGGTTTTTCTTCCGGCGTCATTTCTGCATCAAATCTATACCCATCTATCCTTTTTTCAACATCAGGGTCTTGACATGAATGTTTTTCCAAATGATTACTTAACTCATCCAGCGTCAATTTTAAGTCCGCCAGCGTCAAACCCCTAACCCATTGTTGAGCCTCTTTTAGTGCAGCAGATTTGCCCATTTTGTTCGTTAAAACATTTTCATACCAGCGGTTCATTAAAAGAGAGGTGGACAAATCATCAACTGACCACAAGCTGCTGATAACGGTGGGGCTTCCTGCATACATAAAACCTGAAGTCAAGCCTATGTATTCATCCCCGCGCTCCAATTTGACCATGCCGGTTTCACACGCGGAGAGAACAACAGCATCAGCTTTGGGGATTTTGAGTTTTGCAAATATCTCTTTTAATGTCAGATTATCTCCTTCTGCTAAAATCAGCTTTGAATCAAGCGGGTTGGCATCCTGAAAACTGCCATGACAACTGAAATGGACGATACTGCCTTTGCCTGCCTGATCTAAAGTTGCCTTTTTGGTCGCCTCTTCATACCACAGGATATTTTTTTCTTTAAAATGTCCTGAAACCCTTTCTACTTCATAGTCAGTAACACACAGAGAACGGTCAGGATTGGCAACCGCAAAAAGGCTGTTTCTTTCTTGGGTGTTATCAGACTTCAGCTTGAACCTCAGCATGGAAACAGAAGGCGAATATGCAATCTCATATTTGTCCATCAAAAGCTGCCCATTTTCAGAGGAAAGCGGTATAAGATGCAGGGGCAATAAGTGAAGTTCGCTATGGGGAATAAATACGATCTGCTCTGCTTTGCTTTTTTCCACCAGAGAAGCCAAAGACCTTCCATTGGTATCTTCTGCATACCAGAATTTTTCAGCAAGCAGACGGGGCGTATTTTCAATGGCGTTAAACCATGCCTGATGTTTTTCAGCGGTTCTTTCATTCATATCATCGTAATATGGGTCTAACCAGTTTCTTATCGCAAATTCTGTAAACAAGTTATAGGCGGTCAGGTCTTTTAAAACAATATAAGTGTCTTTAA
>DZCT01000740.1 GCA_022736535.1 Desulfatirhabdium butyrativorans
GATAATTTAAGCATGATTCGTGCCAACAAAAACCAAAATCGGATCAGTATATAAAGGTATTAAAGAGAATTGAACAGCCCTGACTATCCTCGTCCGTAAAAATGTTTTCACCTGCAAAAAACAGTTCTGTTTTACCGTGAAAATACGTTTTTATGATTCGGGAGTGATCAGTTCCGATTTCCGATGTTGATTTCCGAATCATATTTCACTATTATGAAAATTACTGATTCGGATAAAAATGCAGGAGCATGAAAATGACCGAATCAGAGACCGCATACGCATCTTCAGATCCGGATTATATCGGAGTTCTCCGTTTTGCCGCCCCGGAAATGCACGGAGCGGAACGGCGTCCGTTCACAGCTGAAATGTCGTTGGGATATTGCAAAGGGAATTCACGGAAGACAGAAACGATTTCCGGTCGGAACAGAAATATGGCGGAAACAGGGCCGGGTGAGAAACGTACCGGAATCATCTGTATCGGTGCCCGATCGGTCAGTAGCGGCCGGATTACCCGGGAAGAAAGAGAACCCGGAGCGTCCGAGGCATTGCGTGAACCGGCCGGAGAGCATCCGCAACAGGACCCGACATTCCGAAGTGCTGTCGCTTATACCCGCCTGACAGCCGAAGCAGCCATAACTGCCTTGAAGGAAAAAGGATCTGCCGATGTGCGACTTCCTTCCGTCAGCAGCATGGCAGATATTCTTAACCGGATGGGATACCGTCTGCGGAAGGTGGTGAAAGCAGAACCCCTGAAAAAAATCAGAGAAACAGATGCCATATCCGGGAATCTTCGGAAAAAAGATCGTCTGTCAGAAAACAGCATGAATATCAGGCGGTTAAGTACGGATTGCAGAGCAACTGTGAAAACCGGCGGTTTCTCACGCGGAGGGCAGACACGCGGTGATAACGGAGCCGGTGACCATGACTCCGATTGCAGAGAAAAATATATTCCCTGCGGGATTGTGAACGAAGATAGCGGCAGACTCTTCATCGGTTCCGGTGATTCATACAGAACGGGTGATTCCATTGCCGATACACTTGAAACCTGGCGGAATGATTCGGATATTCGGGAACAAAGTCAGACTGCTCTGATACAGATCGGAGCGGATAACGGCCCGGAAAGCAGCGGTGTACGCACCCGATTCCTCAGACGTATGGCAGATTTTTCAGATGAAATCAGGAAACCCGTCCGTTTATCGTATT
>DZCT01000741.1 GCA_022736535.1 Desulfatirhabdium butyrativorans
TAGGTTATGAGGGATGAAAGCGATTTGGTATAAGGAATGATTCGCCTTTTGAATTCGCAAGCGGATTTGTAGATTACATATTCTTTCTGGTGCTGGCTGTTCTGGCAGCAAATCTTCTTTGGTTTGGAAGTGAAAAATAAATGATTTTTTATCCCAAACGCACGGGATTCTCCGGCATCTGTATTTTCAGGATTGCTGTGATGAAATAAATCCCGGCTCTCCGAGAAATACGAACGCCGCCCAAAAAAACGGATGTGCTTCACCGTATCGCTGCTTCACAACCTCCTTCTGTTGCAATACAGCATTGCGGAACGCCTGAATTTTGCTCATTTTGCCCGAAAGAACATTCTGATAAAACAGCGTCATAAACTCTTTTGTTTCCGTATCCGGCACACTCCACAGGCTCATCACAAGGCTTTTCGCGCCTGCCTGAATGAATGCCCGGCGAAGTCCGTAAACGCCTTCTCCTGACTGAACATCTCCGAGTCCGGTTTCACATGCAGAAAGAACCACCATATCCGTGCCTCTGAGTCTCAATTCCAGAATTTTATCTGCGGTAACAATGCCCTGCGATTGTCCTTCTTTAAGCAATGCCTTGTTCGCTCCGGCAAGCGCGATTCCCGACCGCAGAAGCGGGTTTTCATGTCTGACCCGGACACCGGGTGTTTTCTGCACAGGCATTGCAGACATCAGCCCGCCTCTGTCATCATCCTGCAGGCTGCTCAAATCCTGATCTTCTAAGAAAAATCCGTGCGTGGCAAGGTGCAGAATGCCCGGTGTGCCTGTTTTCATCAGTATCTCATCCAACGCCTGTTTATCCGTGTAAAGCAGAGCCTTTTCCTGACCTATCAGAGAACTGATGATGCTGACTTCTTTCAGCGTTCCGGGAAGTCTGCCGAATTTCAATCCGCGCATATCCGCAGATCGGGTTTTTGCTGTTATTTCGGCAGTCTGTCCTGATGCGGCAGTCTCCATGTCAAAATCCGGGTCTCCGATCAGCAACGGCTTTCCGCCTTTTTCCGAAATATCTCCGAATGCAAGAATATCTCTGCCTGCTGCCAGATAATTGAAGCTGTAATCCTCAATCAGAAATCTGCCATCCGGATCGGCAAGCGATTCAAACGGAATCAGGTTTAAGTTTCCGTCAGGAGAAATGAAAATCGTTTTTGTGCTGCCCAATGCGTCTTTAAGCGGCTTGAA
>DZCT01000362.1 GCA_022736535.1 Desulfatirhabdium butyrativorans
TGCCTTATCCGCCGGATAATATCTCGCTCCTACGGAGTTCGGGGGCATTTTTGCTGCTGTTGTTGCTACAAATATGACGCTCCTACGGAGCTTTTTGTATGGAATCACAGCATGTCTCATAAGACTTGCAGGAAAGGTCTGACACAAATCATGATAATCCTTTAATCATGTGAATCAGGGTTCAGACAATTTATAAGGAGATTTAAATATGAATACAATTAGTTTTGATGAGTTAAAAGCAGAACCGGAACAAGTTATAGAAATACTTTATCAAAGTTCCGAACCGTGCCTGATAACGAGACAAGATAATCGAAATTTGGTAATTCTCTCTCAGCAGGAATATGACTCTTTAATGGAAACCTTCTATCTTCTGAAAAGCCCGAAAAATACGGAACGTCTTTTACGATCTCTGGCGCACGCACTGGAAGGCAAATTGATGGAAAAGGAAGTCATTGAGGAATCCTGACAATCAGGTGAATCAGGGTTCAGACAATGTGTGCAACATTCAGACATTCACTAAGGAGACAAAATGAAAACAGATTTTCTAAGTAAAATCGTGGCGCAAAAAAAACAGGAAGTGGAGGCGGCGAAAAAGCGTATCCCTGAAAAACAGCTTATTCAGGACGCGTTGACTCTTTCCCGAACTCGGCGCCCCTTCATGGGAAATCTTGAACGCCCCGGCGTCAACATCATTGCGGAAATCAAACGGGCTTCGCCGTCCAAAGGCTTGATTTGCCCGAAATTGGACCCGGCGGCTTATGCCTCGGACTATGAAAAAGGCAGCACGGCGGCGCTCTCCGTGCTGACAGACACGCCCTATTTTCAGGGAAGCTTTGAGGATTTCAAAACTGCACGGGCGGCTGTTTCGCTGCCGGTATTGCGGAAGGATTTTCTCATTTCCTCATACCAGATTTATGAATCTCTCATGCTCGGGGCAGATGCGATTTTGCTCATCGTCCGAATTCTCTCACGGGAGCAGCTTCGAGACTACTTGAGTCTTTCCAAAGAGTTGAATTTGGATGCGCTGGTGGAAGTCCATTCGGCGGAAGAAATTGAAGCCGCAAATTTTGCAGGAGCGAAATTAGTCGGCATCAATAACCGGAATCTGAGTTCATTTGAAACCAACATCGAGAACGCGGTCAACATGGTCTCGCTTCTGAATCCGGATCAGATTCCGGTGGCGGAAAGCGGCATTCGGGGACGGGAAGACATTGAGACATTGCAACAAGCTGGAATCCATAATTTTCTCATCGGAGAAAGCCTTGTCCGTGCATCAGACCCGCAGGCGTTTCTCAAATCGCTTATTGGCTGATCGTATCTGACTGAATTGGTTATGACCGATAAAAATCGTAGGGACACGCCGGTGGCGTGTCTCTGTAAATAAGGCGAAATGTCAATGAAGAGATAGGAGGACTCAGGAATGCGATATTTTACCTGTTTTGTAAAAAAAGAAGGAAATCAGTATGCTTCTCTGTGTTTGGAGTTGGATGTAGCCGCTTGCGGACGAACAAAAAAACAGGCTTTGGAAGGGCTGAAAAATGCCATAGAAGCATACCTTGACTATATGATTTCTGAAGGCAGAAATGATGAAATATACAGACCCGTCCCGATGAGTGATTTGAAAAGCTTTCTTTGTGAGTATCAGTAGAACGAGAAAAAAGGAAAAGTTCCTATTTTTCGAGAACTGTCATTTCGAGGTGGTTGGTACTGATAGCAATTGTGATGGATTCGGGAAAAGTTCCTATTTTTCGAGAACTGTCATTTCGAGCGGAGCGAGAAATCTTGTCCTTCATACATAAAGATTTCTCCTCACTTCGTTCGTCGAAATGACAATATACTCAGGATGTATGTAGGCAGAAAAGAGGAAATATACAGACCTGTTCCGATGAGTGATTTGAAATGTTTAGTTCCTTTTTCTATTGTAAATATTGCAAATTTTAACAGGAGTAAAACATGAGCCTTGAAGATTTATCTGACAAACCTCAAATCAAAATATGCGGCTTGACGGTACCGGAAGAAGCATTGAAATGCGCCGCTTTGGGAGCAGACGCCATCGGACTTGTTTTTTATCCGAAAAGTCCGAGAAATTTAAGCGAAAATCAGGCAAAAGAAATTACTGCGGTTCTGCCCCGACATGTAAAAACCGTAGGCGTATTCGTCAATGAGACATTCTCGAATATCATGCGAAAGGTTGAATGCTGCGGGCTGAACGCTGTCCAACTGCACGGAGAAGAACCGCCCGAATTAGTGAGCCGCCTTCGCGGAGAAAATCTCGTTGTCATCAAAGGACTCTACACAGAACGCAGCCCTTTTCTCGCAGACGCTTCAAGCTATGACGCGTCCGGCTTTTTGATAGAATGCGGCAAAGGCAGACTGCCGGGCGGAAACGCCATGACATGGAACTGGGGCGAGGCAAAGCCTTTCGGCGAGACATATCCGCTCGTTCTCGCGGGCGGACTTTCGCCGGATAATGTCTCAGAGGCAATCGCCGCGAGTCAGCCCGATGCGGTGGATGTCAGTTCCGGCGTGGAATCGGCCCCGGGCCGTAAAGACCTTCACAAAGTAGAACTGTTTATCAATGCGGTTTCCCGGTGTAGCGCCGGGAGAAAAACAAGGAGGATTTTTTAATGCTTAATTTAAAATCAGAAACATATCCTGATTCAAGGGGACACTTCGGACCCTACGGGGGGCGTTATGTCGGTGAGACATTGATGCCTGCCCTGTTAGAATTGGAAAAAGCTTTTTTCGACATTGCTCAAGACCCCAGTTTTCAGTATGAATTCCATGACATGCTGCATCATTATGTGGGGCGTCCCACGCCGCTTTTTCACGCCAAAAGGCTGAGTACGCATCTTGGCGGCGCGGCGATTTATCTCAAGCGTGAAGATTTGGCGCATACGGGCGCGCACAAAATCAACAATACCCTGGGTCAGGCGTTGCTGGCAAGATGGATGGGGAAAAAGAAAGTCATAGCGGAAACCGGCGCAGGACAGCACGGCGTGGCAACGGCAACGGTTGCCGCGCTTTTCGGAATGGAATGCCGCGTGTTTATGGGAACAGAAGACATTCAGCGGCAGGCTGCCAATGTGCAGCGAATGAGACTGCTCGGCGCGGAAGTCATTCCGGTGTCTTCAGGCACGGGAACGCTCAAAGACGCCATGAATGAGGCAATGAGATATTGGTCAGGCGTTGTTCAGGACACGTTCTATGTGATCGGTTCGGTTGCGGGGCCCCATCCTTATCCGGTCATGGTTCGTGATTTTCAGAAAGTCATCGGCGAAGAAGCAAGGTCTCAGATTTTAAATGAAACCGGCAGGCTTCCCAAGATGCTGATTGCCTGTGTGGGGGGCGGCAGTAATTCTATGGGGCTTTTCTACCCCTTTATCGAGGATTCGGTTGAAATGGTAGGCGTGGAGGCGGCGGGAAAAGGCGTTCATACCGGAAAACACGCTGCGACGCTCGGTTCAGGAACAGTCGGCGTGCTGCACGGCTCCAAGTCTTATGTGCTTCAGGATGAAAACGGGCAGATCATGGAAGCGCATTCGATTTCCGCAGGCTTGGACTACCCCGGCGTGGGGCCTGAGCATTCCATGCTGAAAGACAGGGGCAGAGCGAGATATGCGTCTATCGAAGACGGGCAGGCATTGGAAGCTTTTCGCAAATTATGCCTCTTTGAAGGCATTATTCCTGCGCTGGAAAGCTCTCATGCGCTGGCTCAGGCATTGATTGAGGCGCCCCGAATGTCTCCCGATGATGTGATTATCGTGAATCTCTCCGGCAGAGGAGACAAAGACCTCGGCATCGTGAATCAGCATTTGAAATTCTAAATTTGAAAAACAAAGGGGTTAAGCAGTTGAACTTTTTTCCTGCCTCTCGTTCCCACGTTCTGCGTGGGAATGCAGAACAGACGCTCCGCGTCCGATGGGGACGAGAAAACTGCATGACTCATAAAATAGGAAATACATATTATGAACCGTATTGCTGAAACATTTAAGAGATTGAAACAAAAGAAAGAAAAAGCCTTAGTCGGATTTGTGAGCGCGGGCGATCCGAATATCTCCGACTCGCTGCGCCTGATTAAAGCAATGTGTGAGGCAGGCGTGGATATTCTTGAACTCGGCGTTCCTTTTTCCGATCCGACATCTGACGGACCCGTTATTCAGCGGTCTTCAGGAAGAGCCTTGAAAAGCGGCGTGAACCTGAAAGCAGTCATTGCAATGACTCGTAAGATTCGGGAGTTCTCCGAGCAGACGCCGATTATTCTTTTCAGCTATTATAACCCGATCTATGCCTACGGAAACAAGTCGTTCTACAATGACGCAATCGCCGCTGGCGCGGACGGTGTGCTGATCGTTGATCTGCCGCCCGAAGAATCCGATGAAATGACTTCCGAATGGACCGGAAATGACTTCTCTCTGATTCGGCTGATTGCGCCAACCACGCAACAGGAACGCATGGCGCACATCGCCGCGTCCGCGTCCGGTTTTCTTTATCTGATTTCCAAAGTCGGCGTCACCGGCAGCGACGGGTTGGACACCGGAGACATTTCCGAACATATCAAAAGACTTCGCTCTGTTACGCAGATTCCCATTTGCGTGGGCTTCGGGATTTCGACACCGCAGGATGTGGCGGCTGTCGCGGCTGTCGCGGACGGCGTGGTGATCGGCAGCGCGTTTGAGCGGCTGATTGAGGAAAATTTGGAGAATCCCGCTCTGGTCTCCGTGCTTGCGGAAAAGGTAAAGGCGTGTAAAGCCGCAACTGTAGAGACATCATAACATCATCTTTCAATCGTAGGACACGCCGCGGCGTGTCCTTAATGGCTTCAAAAAATCCCCCTTTGAAGGGGGGCAGGGGGGATGTTATCCGCACCTGACACCCCCCTTGCCCCCCTCAAGGGGGGATTTTATTTTAAATTCCCCTGCCAAATTCACATCATTTTTACGAGTTACGCAGTTGAACTCGTTCCCACGCTCCGCGTGGGAATGCAGCCCGGACGCTCCGCGTCCGCCCCCGGACAGACAGCGCATTCAGGGAGCGCCCGCCGGGGGACGTTCCCACGCGGAGCGTGGGAACGAGAACCCAACTGCGTAACTCCTATTTTTTTTAATAAGCTTGAAAAATTTGAAATATTCGTTTATCATGATTCCGAATCAGATGATGTTGTTCATTTGAAACTGAACAGATATTCTGCCTGTTCATACCGAATCTCTTTTGACTTTATATGATATTTTTTCCCGGAGGGGTTTCCCACAGAGTTCACAGAGAACACAGAGTTTTTAAATCCTCTGTGTCCTCTGCGGTCTTTTCCTCTC
>DZCT01000363.1 GCA_022736535.1 Desulfatirhabdium butyrativorans
ATCAACCTATTTTTATCCCAAAGTCATCACGGGACAGGTGATGAACAGTTTGAGGACTGAGAATTATAGCAAATCGCTGTCAGAAATTGACAGGGATGAACAGGATTGACATGATAATACCAATTCGCTTTCAAAAAATGGGCTTTGCGATGAGAAAAACCGCTTCGCTCTATTTTCGCACTCCGGAAAACCCCGGATTTTGAAAGCGAATTGGTATAACTCTTTTGAAATCCTGAAGACCCCTGTTAAAATTATCTGCATATTTTCAATAGCGATTCGGTATTATCATATATAATCATCCGATTTCGGTTTTTTGCCACAGACCCACACAGACACACACAGACAGACAGCCGAAAACGGAATACGGCATATTTTCTGCATATAAGCTGTATTCTGTCTGTGTGCGTCTGTGGCAAAAAACCAAGGAATGCGGAAACAGGCGCGGCGTTTTCCGTTGCTGTAGAACGGGTTTGAAACCCGTTTTGCCGGATACGGAAAGCATCCGTTTCGCTTTGAAAGTTGATGTTTTCGGATCCGGAGTGCGGAAACAGGTGCGGCGTTTTCCGCTGCTGTAGAACGGGTTTGAAACCCGTTCTACAGCCTTTGTGAGAATCTTTTATCATTTCAGCCTTTCTGCAATCCGCCGCCGTTTTTTTCTCTTGATCTGATTTCTGAAATCCGTTACATATTCCCTATCTCTCGTGTACCCAAAGACAGAAAACCGCAGGATAAGGAGATGAAAATGATCAAAGAACCTACTGTTCAGGAAATTCGGTCCAGAATTGTCAATCTTCCAAACCGCCCCCCGTTTATGCTGGATAAAGATTTGTCTGAGATTTATGAAACAGAGACCAGACGGGTAAATGAGGCAGTTAAAAGAAATCCGAAACGCTTTCCGTCCGATTTTTGTTTTCAACTTACTGAAAAAGAAGCTGATATTTTGAGGTCGCAGATTGCGACCTCAAGTTTGAATCATGGAGGCAGACGTTATCTGCCTTACGGTTTCACCCGTGAAGGTGCGAACATGCTTTCGACTGTTCTGCACACAGATATTGCGATTGACCGTTCAATTCAAATCATGCGGGCATTTTCGGCTATGGAGGCAAATCTGCATCATCAGGCAGACATGAAATCTTCAGAACAGATAAACGGCGACCTGTTTGATCTGAGCGCGAGACGGTTCATAACGGCTCTGGAAGTTGCAAAATTAGCCGGAATTAAAAATGAACATGAAGCGAGACGGACGGCGAATCGGATCACAAAGTAATACCAATTCGCTTTCAAAAAAAGAGATTTATAATGCGAAAAACCGCTTCGCTCTATTTTCGCACTCCGGAAAAACAGGGATTTTGAAAGCGAATCCGTATAAGCAGGGATTCGCAAATCGCCGAAAAATCCTTTCTCAGACACAATCCTTGCAGAAAAGCAGGAAAGAATTAACACAGTTCCCGTAATAATTCAAAAAAAAATTTCAATCCGACATGAAAGTAATTCCCTGCTGTGATTTCCGCCGCCGATTTTTTTCCTTGATCTGATTTCTGAAATCCGTTACATATTCCCCATCTCTCGCGTACCCAAAGACAGAAAACCGCAGGATAAGGAGGTTTGTCTTATGAATAAAAACATCAGGTTGAGCAAGGAAGTTGTAACGATTAACGGTCATCCCGTAAAAAAGATTTACGGCGGATTCGGAGATCATCAGCCCTGTATTCTTGCAAAGCAGGTGGCGGAACTGCACGGGCAGAAATTGAAGCGAATCAATGAACTCGTCAACAACAACATGGATTGGTTTGATGAGGGGATTGATTATGTCGATCTTAAATCACAGGGCGTTCTGAAAGAACAGGATCAACTCGTTGATTTCTTATTGAATTTCTATAGTCAGGAAGGTTTAAACCGCTCTGTCCATATTTACCTGTTTTCTCAGCAGGGATACGCTCTTTTATGCAAATTGCTCAAATCTGACCTTGCAAAGCAGGTTTATAAAACAGTTATAAGAGAATATTTTGTTTTAAAATCATCTGATAAATGGATAGACAGTTTGCCTCGTTATATAACTTCCACACCCGTGCGATACGGATTTGTTTATATCATCCAAAATCAGTCCGGCAAAGTGAAAATCGGAAGAACTACAAATCCTTCGGAACGGGTCAGAACTGTTCAGACACAGGGCGGATTTAAAACTGACACTATTTTTGTTTCTGAAAAACTTACGGATTTTGAGGCTGCTGAGATAATGCTCCATAACCATTTCAAAAAACATCATTTTATCGGGGAATGGTTTGATATTTCTTTTGAAGAAGCTGTTGAAGCTTATCGGCAAATTATCAATAACATGCTTGACGCGGGATGAGCCGTAGGGACACGCCGCCGGCGTTACTCTACAATACTTTAAATGAATAACGATTCAACCGAAAAGGCATAAAACCATGCACGGCGCATTGAAAAACTGTACGGTTCTTGATCTTTCAAGACTTTTTCCGGGTCCCTACTGCTCCATGATTCTTGCGGATCACGGCGCACGGGTGATTGCGATTGAAGACAGACGCTTTGAGCAGGATGCGGTTCCGGCTCTGAGCAATGTCAACCGCAACAAGGAACACATCACGCTCAATCTGAAAAGCGAAAAGGGAAAGGAGATATTTTTTTCGCTGGCGAAAAAAGCGGATGTCATTATGGAGGGATTCCGCCCCGGGGTGACGGAGCGGCTCGGCATCGGCTATGACGATGTAAAGAAAATCAATCCAAAGATTGTTTACTGCTCCATTACCGGCTACGGTCAGAACGGTCCCCTGCGGGATCAGGTGGGGCATGATGTGAATTTTCTCGGATACAGCGGCGTGCTGTCGGTGATCGGTCCCAGAAACGGCGCGCCCTGCATTCCCGGAATACAGATTGCGGATATGGTCGGAGGCATGAATGCGGCAATCGGCATTCTGCTCGCACTCTATGCGAGACATTTCACCGGAACGGGTCAGTATATTGACATTTCCATGACCGACGCGGTGACGGCGATGCTGCCGTTTCCCGCAGGCACGTTCTGGACATCCGGAATCCGCCCCGAAAAGGGAAATCTTCTTTTGTCTCACCGATATGCCTGCTACAATATTTATGAAACCGCAGACGGAAAATATCTCACGCTGGGCGCGCTGGAACCCCGTTTCTGGAAAAATATCTGCGAGTATTTTCAAGTCCCCGAGTACATGCCCCTGCAATTTGACGAGACCGGCAAGAAGGAAGAAATAACTGCATTTTTCCAAAAGGCGTTTTTAAAGAAAAGCAGAGATGAGTGGATGGAAATTTTTAAAGACAAAGATGTCTGTCTGGGGGGCGTGATGGAAGTTGATGAAGCGCTTTCCGGTGAAACGGCAAAAAGCAGAGACATGATTGTCTCTTTGGAGCCGCCGGGAAAAGAAACTGCTTTTGTGCTGGGAACGCCCGTCAAGCTGACGGAAACGCCCGGGTCTGTCCGCACGCCGCCGCCGAAATTCGGCGAAAACACGCACGCGGTTCTCGAAGAACTCGGATTTTCAGACGCGGAAATCAGTCAGATGGCTGCGGAGGGCGTTATCTGACAGATTCTTGCTGAAAAGCCGAATTTTTCAATATATAGTATCCGATTTCGGTTTTTTACGGCATATTTTTTGCTTACATGCCGTATTCCGCTTTCAGCTATCTGTCTGTGTATGTCTGTGTGCGTCTGCGGCAAAAAAACAAAAGTGGATCAGTATAGTTTTCTTTAATGCCGATGCGTCAGGGAAGCGACGCCCGGAGAAAAAAAAATTCAACTTGCAACTTTCTGCCCAAAGGAGATAAGCAAAAATGCTTTCAAGACTGAGCGAGACAAAAATGAGTCATGCCTTTGTCCGGGCGATGAACAGCGGGCTGATAGGCGAAGCTGATACAGCAATTCTCTTTTATGATCTTTCCCATCTCAGGGAAAGAATTGAAGATTTGATCTCGCTGTTTCCGAAATCAGCGCTCCATGCGGTGGCGGTCAAAGCGAATTCGCTGACAAAAATACTGACTGAAATCAAGACATTCGATGCTGGGCTTGAAGCCGCAAGTTTGCCGGAACTCTTTCTGGCGGAACATGCGGGCTTTCCGCCGGAGCAAATTGTCTTTGACTCGCCGGTGAAAACCGTTCAGGAAATTGCTTATGCCCTGAATCTCGGTGTACATATCAATGCGGATTCATTCGCCGAATTGGAGCGGGTTTCGGAACTCCAAAAACAGAAGCCCTCCAAAAGTCCGGTGGGCGTCCGCATCAATCCCCAGGTCGGGACCGGCACAATACTTTCAACCAGCGTGGCGGGCGAATATTCAAAATTCGGCATTCCCATGAAATCTCATCGGGAAGCGATTGCCGAATGCTTTCTGAAATATGACTGGCTCAGAGGCGTTCATATCCATATCGGTTCGCAGGGCTGCGAGCCTGCCTTGCTGATGAAAGGCATCGAGACCGTGCTGATGTTTGTCAATGAGACAAACGAGCGGCTCAGGCGTGCCGGTCTTCAGCGAAGGATTGATATTTTTGACATCGGCGGCGGTCTTCCGGTTTCCTACCACCGAGACAAAGAACCTTTTCAGATGTCTCAGTACAAAGAAGAAATCAAATTCCGATTTCCCGATCTTTTTACGGATAAATTCAAGCTGATAACCGAATTTGGGAGATATATTCACGCCAATACCGGCTGGACTGCAAGCCGCGTGGAATATGTCAAAGAGGAACAGCATGTCAGGACCGCAATGATTCATGTGGGCGCAGATATGTTTCTGCGGAAATGCTACCGCCCCGAAGACTGGCATCATGAGATTTCTGTTCTTGACAGCAAGGGAAATATAAAGACCGGCAAAGATGAGAAAAAATATATTGTTGTGGGACCGCTCTGTTTTGCGGGCGATATGATTGCGAGAGAAATTGACCTCCCGAAAGTGGAACCGGGCGATTATATGGTGATTCACGACACCGGCGCCTACACGCTGAGTATGTGGTCGAGATATAACAGCCGCCAGATTCCGAAAGTTCTGGGCTATTATGAGGACGGCGAAAAATTTGAGATTCTCAGAGAGAGAGAATCTCTCAGCACGCTTTGGGAGTTTTGGAGTTAGCAGAACTGAAGTTTTTTGCAGAGAGGCTTTTGTTTCTCGCAAAGGCGCAAAGGTCGCAAAGAAAAGCTTTTTTATAAAAAATTCTTTGCGTTCTCTGCGTGCTTTGCGAGAGCAAAAAGAGGGCTTTGCGAGAGATAAAAGTTTCTCGCAAAGGCGCAAAGGTCGCAAAGAAAAGCTTTTTTATAAAAAATTCTT
>DZCT01000364.1 GCA_022736535.1 Desulfatirhabdium butyrativorans
TTACGCCCGCGAGCTTTTCCTTCAATTGGCCGCAGGGCGCGTGTCCCAAATGCGGCGGACTCGGTTCAAGCACAGAATTTGACCCGGAACTGCTGATTCCGGACCCGACTCGTTCTTTGCGGGAGGGCGCGGTTGCGCCCTGGTCAAACAGACATTCCTCATATTTTGCCGGATTTTTAGAATCCCTGACCGCTCACTATGGGATTGATATGTATGCGCCGTATAAGGAACTGCCGGATCTCTTCAAAAAAGTGCTGCTTTACGGTTCCGGCGCAGACCCGATCACGTTTTATTTTGAACAAAACGACCGCCGTTTTACTTATCAGAAAGCGTTTGAAGGGCTTATTCCGAATCTGGAGCGGCGGTATATGGAAACCGATTCGCAGCAAATCCGTGAAGAAATTCAGCAATATATGAATTTCCGTCCCTGTCCCGAATGCAAAGGCGCAAAGCTGAACAAAGCCGCGCTGTCCGTCAAAGTCGGGGGGTTTTCCATATCAGAGATTACGGCGTTGTCAGTGACCAATGCCCTGAAATTCTTCCATGAATTGAATCTGAAAGGCAAAGATGAAATTATTGCCGGCAGGATTTTGAAAGAAGTTGTCGAGCGGCTCGGTTTTCTCGAAAATGTGGGGCTTTCCTACCTCACGCTTGACCGCTCCGCGCATACGCTCTCCGGCGGCGAAAGCCAGCGGATCCGTCTTGCCACGCAGATCGGCTCCAAACTGACCGGCGTGCTGTATGTGCTGGACGAACCCAGCATCGGTCTGCATCAGCGGGATAACCGGCGCCTGCTTTCCACGCTTTTGCAGATGCGTGATCTCGGAAACACCGTGCTGGTCGTGGAGCATGACGAGGAAACCATCCTGTCTGCCGATCATGTGGTGGACATGGGACCCGGCGCGGGGATAAACGGCGGCAGCGTGGTTTTTTCAGGCACGCCTCAAGCCCTGCTGAAAGATGAACATTCGCTGACCGGTCAGTATTTTTCGGGCAGAAAGCGGATCGAAATTCCGTCTGCCCGCCGTCCCGGAAACGGAAAACGGCTGATTGTCAGAGGCGCGTCGGAAAACAATCTCAAACAGATTGACGCTGAATTTCCGCTGGGATGTTTTATCTGCGTAACGGGCGTGTCCGGTTCGGGAAAATCCACGCTGGTGTTGGAAACGCTCTGCGCCGCGCTGTCCCGGCAGATTTACCGCACCCGGGCATCCGTCGGGAAACATAAGGAAATCTTGGGGCTTGAGCATGTTGACAAGGTGGTGAACATTGACCAGTCGCCCATCGGCAGAACGCCCCGTTCCAATCCCGGCACTTATACGGGCGTTTTTACGTTTATACGGGAACTTTTTTCCAAGACGCCGGAAGCGCGGGCGCGGGGTTACAAAGCCGGGCGTTTCAGCTTCAATGTCAAAGGCGGACGCTGCGAAGCCTGTCAGGGCGACGGCATCATCAAGATTGAAATGCACTTTCTGCCGGATGTTTATGTTGCCTGCGACGTGTGCCGGGGCAAACGCTACAACCGTGAAACCCTTGACATTCGCTACAAAGGCAAAAATATTGCGGAAGTGCTTGACATGACGGTGAATCAGTCATTAGCATTCTTTGAGAATATCGGAACTGTTCGGACAAAACTGCAAACGCTGGCAGATGTGGGCTTGGGATATATTCACATCGGGCAGCAGGCGACAACGCTCTCCGGGGGCGAGGCGCAACGGGTGAAGCTCTCGCGGGAGTTGAGCAAAAGAGCCACCGGCAAGACGGTTTATATTTTGGACGAGCCGACAACCGGACTGCATATTGATGACATACAGAAGCTGCTCAACGTGCTGAATCGGCTTGTAGAAATGGGAAATACGGTGATTGTGATCGAGCATAATATGGATGTGATTAAGTCGGCGGATTATATCATTGATCTGGGTCCCGAAGGCGGGGATCAGGGCGGCGATATTGTGGGCTGCGGTACGCCTGAAGCAATTGCCGCTGTCGAGAAATCCTACACGGGACAGTTTCTCAGGAACATTTTACCGTAGGGGGGCCGCCGGCGTGGGACCCTGCAAAGGTCCCACGCGCCGTGTGTAATACCGAATCTCTATTGAAAGCATTCTCTCATTTTGTTTCCCGCAGAGGACACAGAGTTGGAAAAAACCGCAGAGGACACAGAGAATTTTTTAAAAACTCTGTGTTCTCCGTGGGCTTTTCTTCTCTGTGATCTCTGTGGGAAACCCCTCCGGGGAAAAAATATCATATAAAGTCAAAAGAGATTCGGTATAAAACGGGTTTGAAACCCGTTTTTACAGGCGGACGCGAAGACTGGGAACGGGGATCGGGTGCGTCACTCATATAAGGGTTTTAAATAAAATCCCTTATATAATAACCCACTTTTGATTTTTTACGGCATATTTCCTGCTTATGTGCCGTATTCCGTTTTCGGATATCTGTCTGTGTCCGTCCGTGTGCGTCTGCGGCAGAAAACCGAAATCGGATCAGTATAGAATAAAAAATGAAAAAAATGTTTGTAATTTGAACTGATTCGTCATATTATCTTTATAATTCATATAAAATCACGGCTGGGATATATTTTTACATGAAAAATTCCGCATTGAAAAAGTTGCAGGCTTTTTACAAACAGTTTTCCGGCAATGACCGGGTGCTGGTCATTATTAACGCGGATCCTGACGCCATTGCCAGCGCGATGGCTGTCAAACGCCTGTTATGGCGAAAAGTTTCCGGAGTCACCCTGTCCAACATCAATGTGATCCGACGGCCCGACAATATTGCCATGGTCCGTCTTCTGGGCATTGATATGGTTCATGCGGCGGATATTGATGAAAAAAATTTTAACCGTTTTGTGATGGTGGATTCCCAGCCGAATCACAGCGAATTTTTCACAAGATTCGCGCCGGATGTCATTATAGATCATCATCCTGAAACCGACGCCGCCGCGCGTTTCAAAGACATCCGCCCGGGTTACGGCGCGACCGCCAGCATCATGACCGAATATCTGCGCGCCGCCCGAATCAAGCCTTCTGTAAAACTGGCAACCGCGCTCTTTCATGCCATCAAAACCGACACCAACGATTTTGAACGGCAGACCTGCGCCGAGGATATCAGCGCGTTTCAGTATGTGTTCCGACATGCGAATATTCATCTGGCGCGGAAAATCCGTCAGGCAGATTTGCGGCTTGATTTTCTGAAATATTTCCGAATCGCCCTTGAAGGGATGCGGATGCGCCGGGGCAGGGTTTTCGCCTATCTCGGAACGGTTGGAAATCCGGACATCTGTGTTATTCTTGCGGATTTTTTTATGAGAATCTGCTCGGTCAAATGGAGCGTTGTTTCCGGCAGTTATGACAACAGGCTGATTGTCATTTTCAGAAATGACGGGCTTCGGAAAGATGCGGGAAAAATCGCAAAAACCGGTTTCGGCGATCTGGGTTCTGCCGGCGGACACAAAAGCATGGCCCGGGCGGAAATTCCGCTTGAAAATATAAAAAAATTCATCGCCCCTGAAAATAACAGCGATTTGTTGCAGTGGATTATCAGCCGGATTGAAAAAAAAGGGAAAAAAACAGGGGCGGCGTTTAAAAAAGAAATTCTGGGCTTGAAATCCTGAACATTTTTTTTTATGATTGCAGTCTGATATTGTTTCCGAGTCGGAATTTGCGGCGCAGAGAAGGAAGTCCCTGCATTTCTCTTCATTCTGAAAATACTGATTCGGTCGGTTCACCATGTTATGATTTATACAGTTGATTTTTGCCGCTCTGTCGAACAGGCTTTGTTTACAGGCGTCATGCAGTTGATGAAAAAGTCACTCCTGCAAGCTTCCGGATGCGTATCTTCTGAAACATCCTGACGGGGCGGCGCGAAAATGAACCGTGTAAGTCCTGCTTAATAATAAAATTTAATAAATGAGGAAAAGTATTTTATGGCAGTCACAAAAGCTAAAATAGTAGAGGAAATTCAGAATCAGCTTCGCTTTTCAAAACAGAAAAGCATTGACATTGTGGAAACGCTGTTGGAGATCATGAAAAAAACCATGCAGGAAAGCGATGATATTCTGATAAGCGGTTTCGGGAAATTCTGCGTCAGAGAGAAAAAAGAACGGCGGGGAAGAAATCCTGCCACGGGCGCAGCCATGATGCTGCTGCCCCGGAAGGTTGTCACCTTCAAATGCTCCGGCAAACTTCGGGATAAGATAAACGGAAAAACACCGATAGGGGGCTAAAATTGTAGGGTGGGCAGCTTGCTGCCCACCTTGCACTCCGGACACTCTGCTAAAATTCGCTTCGCTCATTTCAGCACTCCGGAGTGCTGAAATGAAATTTTAGCAGAGTAAAACGGGTTTACCTAATCTCAGCCCGGGCCGTTCTACAGATATGCAGGGTGGGCAGCAAGCTGCCCACCCTACATTAAACCGGGGCGGACAGGACAATACAGTTTTTTCCTGATTTTTTCCCCTCATAAAGTGATTCATCTGCCATTTTGATACAACTGTCAATGCTGTCGGAAGGGGAGTATGTGCTGATACCGAAGGTCATGCTGATTTTCAGTCGGTAATGATTGTACTCATAAAAATTATCTGAAAATCCCTTCAAAATTCTTTCAGCGACCGATTTTGCCGCAGACATTTCCGTTTCCGGGAGCAGGAGCAGAAATTCCTCGCCGCCCCATCTTGAAATAACATCCTGTTTTCTGACGTTGGAACGCATGACATCTGCCGCCAGCACCAGAACAAAATCCCCGCAGTCATGTCCGTAATTGTCATTAAATTTTTTAAAATCATCTATATCGCTTAATATCAATGAAAACGCTTTGCCGCCGTTTTGGATTTTTTTCTTTTCAGCTTCCATTTTTTCAATGATATGACGGCGGTTGAAAAGTTTTGTCAGACTGTCGGTTCTTGCAGCCAATGCCAGTTCTTCATAAGCGGTTTGCAGTTTTTATATGACAATCTCAGTTCTTCCTGAGAGCGTTTCAGCTCGATATGCGTCCTGACTCTTGCCAGCACTTCTTCCTGCTGAAAGGGCTTTGTGATGTAATCCCCCCCCGACCTTGAAGGCTTTCACTTTATCCGCGGTGCTGTTGAGCGCGCTGATAAAAATGACCGGTATCTCTTTTGCGGCATAATGGTTTTTCAAACGCCGGCAAACCTCAAAACCGTCCATCTGATACCAATTCGCTTTCAAAGATCGGTCTTTCAGACCGTAAAGCGATTTTTCAAATCGCTTAACTTGCTGAAACCGCTTGAAAAGCGGTTTTACAGAAAACACCGTTTTTTGAAAGCGAATTGGTATGAGCC
>DZCT01000742.1 GCA_022736535.1 Desulfatirhabdium butyrativorans
CCCCGACCTACGGAATTTACGGAATTGTCAGCTTGACGGCATTGACGCGGCGCGTAGGAACGAGAGTTGCGTAACTCATATTTTTTTAAAAAAATTCGTGTTTTTTTCTTTCGTGAAAAGATTCGTGTCCATTCGTGGCAAAAAAACATGGCAAAAAAAACATCCACCCTCATCAAACTCAGGAAATCCCCATTTTCTTTTTCATTTCCGCAAGACTTGCCGCCGCGTCTGTCCGCTCTTTTCCCTCAAGCGCGGAATGAATCTGAGCGTCAATGCTTTTGTCCGCGTCTGCAATTTCGCCGTAAGCTTGAGCGAGCGATTCCTCTTCCTCGACTTTTGCCTTCATTCTCTCAAGCATGGCAAGGGTCCCTGATGTGTCAATCCGGGAAATCTGACGGTTGATCTTTTGAACGGATTCGGCAGTTCTGGCACGGGCTTTCAACGTCGTCAGATCGTTTTCATAAGAAGAGATGGCAGATTTGATTTTATTCACCTTTGCTTCCAACTGATTTGCCATCCCTCCGTGATGTTCGGCTTCTTTGGACAGCCCCACGGCTTCCTGTGCGTATTCCTCTTTTTTTATCAAAGCTTCAGTGGCAAGTCGCTCTCCTTCCGCGGCAGACAATGCCCCGCTTTGGACTTTCTGCAACAGCAGCATTGCCTTACGCTCGTAATCGGCGGCAAAATTCCTTTTATTTTCAGCATTTTTTCCGGTTCTGATGGCAATGCTTTTCACCTGAGCCAGATTGTTCAATGCTTGCTGAAGGTCCTGTCTGAGGTCCCGGATGCCCTGTTCAGTCATCTTTACGGGGTCTTCAAATTTATCCACAACGGAATGCGCCTCTGCCTGACCGATTTTGAAAATTCTTGCAAAAACAGACATGATTGTATCTCCTGAAAAACAGTATCGGAAAAACCGGTATCGGAACGGAAATTCGGAAAATCACAGCCCCTGTCAATGATTTGAAATAGTTGCAGAATGTTTTGCCGCATATTTCAAAAGCTCGCTTCCGTACTCGGAAAGCGCGAGACTCAGCGCCTGTATCGAGCCTTCCAGTTCGTTTCTGTCCAGATTTTCCAACTGAAGCGTGTCCCGGAACAGAAGAATTTCGCCGCTTTCGTCCAACACAAACGCGCCGTGTACAAGGCTTCGGTTCATCTGTAGGAGGCGTTTGAAAAAAGCATCCGAATCCGG
>DZCT01000365.1 GCA_022736535.1 Desulfatirhabdium butyrativorans
ACGAACCGCCGGATGATGTCGGGGTTCGCAGGCTCACCCCGACCTACGAAATTGTTATTTTGACGGCATTGCTGCGCCCTTTGCGTTCTTTGCGAGAAATTTTATTCTCATTCCTGCTTTTCAGACATTTCTCCCTTGGTCTCAGCCTGAAGTTTTTCCAGATTTTCCAGTTTTCGGTTCAGAGCTTCAATCCGGTCTGCAAGGCTGATGACCTGTTCTTTGCTGGCGAGATTCATCTTATCCAAAACTTCGGCGACCCGCTGATCCACTTTATCGCCCACCCATTTCCTGAAACTTTCGGCATAAACCTTGAGTTCCTTTTTCAGCCTGCCGCCCTCGGACTCGGAAATTTCCTTGTTTTTAATCAGAAGCGCCACAAGCTTGTCCGCCTCATCTTCTGCCATGGTCAGGGCGTTGTAGCATAATTGATTGTATTTTTTAGCATAACCGATGACGGTTCCGCTGCCTTTCCGGATCAGGTCAATCAGAATGCCGGAAGTCATTTCATCTTTGTTTGCGGTTTTCTCCCTTGCCAGTATCTGGGAAATGGTTGATACGGTGATGTCTTCGCCGGTTTCATTGTCCTCGACAGAAACCTCTTCGCCCTGCCTCACTAATTCCGCCAGTTCATCCAAAGAGATGTATTTCTTTTCAATGGTGTCGTAAAGCTTGCGGTTGGCATATTTTTTGATTTTACGCATGACAGACTCCTTTTTTTGCCACGAATGAACACGAATAAATAAAGATTCGTGGCAGTTCGCTCTGATTCTCTCGTTCCCACGCTCCGCGTCCCCGTTCCGGAGTGCTAAAATGAAATTTTAGCACTGAAATTTTAGTACTGTGCTAAAATTCGCTCCGCTCATTTCAGCACTCCGGACGTTCCCACGCTCCGCGTGGGAACGAGAGCCGCAACTGCGTAACTCCTACATAAAAAAATTTCGTGTTCTTTTTATTCGTGGGCAATTCGTGTTCATTCGTGGCTGAAAATTGCGTTCATTCACAGCTAAAAAATAACGCATTGCGTCATCATGTCAATATCTTTTTTTACGGTCTTTGTTTCTCGCAAAGCACGCAAAGAGTGCGAAGGGACAGAGTATAAGCATTTGGCAATTCCGCTTTCTTTTTTCTTTTTCTTTACGCTCTTTGAGTGCTTTGCGAGAAAATTTATCATTATCTTAATGAGGAGCGAAAATTGAAAGTCAGACACTTTTTCTTTACAATCCCCGTTGCTGTTGGTAAATTAGCAAATCATGCCGCGTTTTTTCAATCCGGCTTTCCATAAAAAATCTGATGAAAGGAAACACCATGTCCGGCAAACATATACTTGTCGCCGAGGATGAGGAGCATGTCCGTTATTCCCTGACCGTCATACTCAGAAAAGCCGGTTACACGGTGACGCCGGCAGGGGACGGACAGGAGGCATTGAAAAAAATTGTTGAACTGAAAGCACTTTCACAGATGCCCGATCTGCTGCTGACCGATATTAAAATGCCCGGCATGTCCGGCATCGAACTGATGGACGCGCTGGAAAAACAGGGCATCATGCTGCCGGTTTTTGCCATAACCGGCTACGGAGACAAGGGTACCGTGGTGGAACTGCTGCGTCGGGGCTGCTGTGATTACATTGACAAACCGTTTGACCCTGAAGAACTGCTGAGTCGTCTGCCCCGTGTTTTCGAGCGTTTTATGCCGTCTTATAAAATACTGGCGGAAAAAGCAAAAGCGGAGAACGAACAGACCGCCGAGCGATTTCTTCAGGAAAAAAGCGAACTGAACCGGCAGATGGAGTCCTATATTCGGAATTTTGAAAAGCTGCGCAAACAGATGGATTCGGCTGTGGGCGCGTATCAGAATCTGACACGCATCCGCCGAAGCGGCTATAAGGTGCGGGTGGCATATCATCATCAGGCACTTTCGGAACTCGGCGGCGATTTTACAGATGTGCGGGATACGCCCGCCGGCGCGGATATTCTGCTTGCCGATGTTGCCGGACATGATATGGGCGCCTCTTTCCATACGGTGATGATTAAAGCTTTTTTTGATGAAAACTGCCGGACCGGAAATGACGGACAGTCGTTTTTCCGCCTTCTGAACAGACAGTTGCTGGAAAACGGCAGAAATGAACGCATGGTGACAGCCATAAGCCTGCGCCTGAATCTGAAGGACATGACCGGAGAAGTCATATCCGCGGGACATCCGCCGATGCTGAGGCTTTCAAAAGAAACCGCGGTTCCCGAGACGGTCATCACCGCGGGCGATGTGCTGGGAATCTATGACGATGTTGTGTTTGCAGACCGCAAATTTCCGCTTTATCCCGGAGACCGTTTTTTTCTCCACACAGACGGGCTGACAGATGCTTTCCGCATCAGCACGCGCACCCTGAAGCGGAAGAAACTTGAGACAGAGGGACTCAAGCTTCTGATAAAGGAATATCAGGAATTTCCGCTTGAACAGATGATCGGGCGTATTGCAAAATCTGTCACAGAATGTTACAAATTCAACGATGATGTGCTGCTGCTGGGGGTAGAGATTCCGTAGCAGGGGCACGCCGGCGGCGTGCCCCTGCGGAAACGCAACGGAGAAAATTTTATGTTCAAAATGAATGAAGATGAGAGTTCGATTTCTTTCAGATTCTCCTCTGAGATGCGTCTGGTGGACCGGGTGATTCAGGGATGTGATGTGTATCTGAAAGGGCTGGGCATTCCGGAGGCTTCCGAATTCAGGCTGGTGCTTCGCGAACTTCTGATCAACGCGGTGGAACACGGCAATAAAAAAGCAGTGGAACGCGTCGTAACATGCGATATTGCCTATCTGGATGACTGGCAGTTTTGCATCACAGTGGAAGATGAAGGACAGGGCTTTGACCACTCTTCTCTTGAGATGAGGCTTCCCGAAGACCCGCAGGAAAATCGCAGGCGCGGTTATGCGCTGATTCATGCTTATACGGACCGTCTGGAATTTAATGAAAAAGGCAACTACGTGACCGCGTATATCGGCATTCCCCGGCAGACTTCATTCGGCATCAGAACCGAGAACAGTTGTCAGATTATCACGCCGTCCGGAGATATTACCGCGAGCATTGCAGACCGATTCCGTGAAATTCTGGTGGATCTGCTTGACCGGGGATGCGAACATTACTGTTTTGATTTCAAGCATGTGAAAGATATAGATTCTGTGGCTCTGAGCGTCATGATTATTTTTTCAAAAATGCTGGATCAGAAAAGCAGAAAGCGCCGTCTGGAAATTGTGAACGTGGAAAAAGCGCTTGCAGACCTTTTTCACATGACCCGGATGGACAGGATGTATGAAGTGAGGGGTTCGAGGTAAGAGGTTCGAGGTAAGAGGTGAGGAGGGGCGACCCCGAACCTCTTACCCCGAACCTCTCACCCCTCCTGGAGAACACAATGGACATCAATGACATGGAAATCACAGATCAGTTTGTCATGGAGGCAAAAGAGCATCTTGATACCATCGAGGATGATTTTCTTTTGTTGGAAAAACAGAAGGAAAATCCGGACAGAAAATTGGTTGACAAGGTTTTCCGCGCCATTCACTCGATCAAGGGCGGCTCCGGCTTTCTCGGACTCACCAATATCGGCAAACTGTCTCATGTGATGGAAACCCTGCTTTCCATGATCCGCGCCGGAGAAATGCGCCCCGAATCTGAGTGTATTGACGCGCTGCTTGCCGGCACAGACCTGCTCGGCACCATGCTGGATGATGTCGCAGACAGCAATCAGGTGGATATTGCCAAAATCTATAACCGTCTGAACAGTATGCTGGAACGCAAAATTCCTCCCAAAGTCAGAAACGAACTGAATACGCCTGTAAAACTTTACGAGCCGGACGGCAAAGGAAATATCAGCTTCAATGTGAATGAATTCACCTTCAAAAATATTCCTTCGCACATGTCCCTCTATGTGCTGAAATATGACCTTACCGAACTTGCGGGAAAAGAAGGCAAAAGTCCGGTTGTGCTGATCCGGGAACTTCTCAGCACCGGTGAAATCATAGATGCAAAGCTTGATATTTCCTCCTATGACCTTCATGCGGGACTTCCCGAAGCGCCGCTGATGTACGAAGTGCTTTATGCCACCATCCTGTTTCCCGATGATATTCAGGGAATTACGGCTCTTCCTGAAGACCGGATTGTTCATGTGGGCAGGGACGGCTCCATGGAAAGCGTTTCAGAGGTCAGAGAACAGGGACCGTCGGAAGTCTTCACGACTCCGGATGCCTCCGAAGAAGAAAATCATGATGAACTGCCTGATTTTTCTGTCGGCGTTTCAACACAGGATGAAATGAAAACAGGGCTTCAGCAGGTCGGACTCGCAGAGAAAATCCCGGAACTGCCCGCTGAAACAGAGGCTTCGTTTTATATCCCCTATTCTGCATTTTCAGAGCCGGAGCCGGCTTCTGCCGAGTCTGCTTTCAGCCGGGCGCCCGAATGCGGACAGGATGCTGAAAATGACCCTGACGCGGACATGCCGGATTCATGGACAGATATGAATCAGACCGTCCGCATCTCTGTGGATATTCTCGACAAACTCATGGCGCTTGCCAGCGAATTAGTATTGGTCCGCAATCAGCAACTGCTTGCCACCGAGGGATCAGACTCGGTTTTCCGGTCCCTTGCCCAGCGTCTGGATTCCGTCACGAGCGAGATGCAGGAAAGCATCATGCGGACCCGGATGCAGCCTATCGGCAGAATTTTCAGAAAATTTCCCCGCATTGTCCGTGAACTCGGACGAAAGCACGGCAAGGATATTCGGCTCACCATCGCGGGGGGAAAAGTCGAATTGGACAAAACCATTTTAGAGTCCCTGACCGATCCGCTGACGCACCTGATCCGCAACTGCTGCGATCACGGCATTGAAATGCCGGAGCAGAGAACCCGGGCCGGAAAACCCGAATCCGGTCATATTCTCTTAAACGCGTGGCATGAAGCCGGCCATATCAATATTGAAATCCGGGATGACGGCAAAGGCATCGATCCGGAGCTGATCCGCCGCAAAGCTGTTGAAAAAGGAATGAAAACTGTGTCGGAAGTCCGGCAGATGGATGACAAAGAGGCGCTGAATCTGATTCTGCTGCCGGGTTTCACCACCGCCGACAAGGTGAGCGATCTTTCAGGCAGGGGCGTGGGAATGGACGTGGTAAAAGCCGGCATAGAAAAATTAAGCGGCGCCCTTGACATTGATTCCGCTCCGGGAGAAGGCACAGCCTTTCACCTGCGCCTGCCCCTGACGCTTGCCATCATCCCCTGTCTGATGGTCGCGTCAGG
>DZCT01000743.1 GCA_022736535.1 Desulfatirhabdium butyrativorans
CCGTATCTCGAAAATGGTAAAAACGCACCTCTTCGTCGGCCCAGGTGGAGTGTTTCGACAAGCCCGCCGAAAAACTGTGTGGTGTGCAGCGACTCTGCCTGTTTCAGCCCAAGCAGACGGCAGGCAAGCCCTGTATCGGTAAAATGGAGCCTGGGCATTCCGACTGCCTCGGCCCTGTCAGGTAAACTATCCTGAAGTCATTAAGTAATTCAAGAATTCGCTCTTTGATATGACGTTTGTACAGCATCTGTTTGCCTCCCCCGCGTCGAGAATCAGACTACTGCATAATCCGAAAAAAATAAAGTAAAAATCCGAATTATCTGTCATGAAATTCCGAAAAAACAGGTAAAACAGGTGATGTTTGTTGCAAGATAAAAATTGAGAACATTTTCTGCCATGTAGGATTTTTTGTATTTTATCGCAGGATTTCAGTATTTATGAAAGATCCAGATGGATTTTTACGGCCGTGTCGATAGCTTCCATATCATTTTTCGATAGAATGCCGATGTTTTTTATTATTCGGCCCTTGTCGAGCGTGCGAATTTGATCGGCTTTGATTTTGGAGTCTTTCGGCAGGTTTGCCTTGCCGCCCGCAAGAAAAACCTCAAAAGGATATACCGTCAGGGTGTTTTGCGAGGTCAGCGGTAAAACGGTCACTGTTCCGGAAAATTCGTTGTTTTTGTCGTTCGAAACTACGACCACGGGACGGGTTTTGGCTGTTTCACGCCCGATCACGGGATCAAGGGCTGCAAGATATATTCCTCCTCTTCTAATATTCATCCCATCCCTCCAGATCAGCGGCATCGAATTCACAAGCAAGATCAGTTGCTTCCTTTGCCGAGGCACGATATCCTTCTTCAAGCTTTTTCCCCAGTTCGACCTTTCGCATTTCCCGGATATACGCCTGGAGGGATTCCGAGATGAGGCGGCTGCGGGCGCGCGACCCGGCAATCTCATTTAAAGTTTCTATCAGATCTCGCGGCAGGGTTACATTGATGCGTACTGTTTCAGTGTGCATAATCAGGCTCCTTTCATAGTTCGTAATAAGACACATGGTAATGCGTGATGTCAAGATAAAAGATGGTAAATGCCGATGGCGGCGGTTGCCAGGGAACTTCAATTACTTTTGGATTTTCCGATTCCGGCAGCTATTCCGAAAAAGTCTTGACTTTTTCGGAATGCAGGGTAGAA
>DZCT01000744.1 GCA_022736535.1 Desulfatirhabdium butyrativorans
TTTTTTCGGCAGCTTTTTCAGGTAAGCCCTGATTTCTTCCGGTGAAAATGCTCTGAATATTTCCTCCGGTGGCAGTCCTCTGAGTCTTTCCTCCGGTGGCAGTCCTCTGAGACGCTTCATCGGCGGAAGCTTTGCAATCAGTTCGTCAGGGAATTTTTCCGCCATCTCAGCAGGCGTCATGTATCCGAACGCTTCCCTGATCGCATCTTTTCTGAAATCTTCGACAGTGTAAGGCATGTCTGTTATCCCTTCTATTCCGTAGTTTCCCAGCAGACGGCGGATTGCGGTATTCATCTCTTTCAGTTTGCCTCTGTAATTTGAGGCACCGTATTTCACGATGCCTCTCACATCGCTGAACATCAGCCAGACCGCGTTTTTCTTTTCCATCGCAATCCGATAGGTTACGATCAGCCGTATGTTTCTGATTCCCCATTTCAGATCATATACGCCTTCCGAAACCGGTGTCAGCACGGTCTGCTTTTCAAGCTTTTCGGGAAACCGCGTACAGACCGCGTACAGCCGGAAATCTTCTTTCGGAAGAAGTTTTTTCAGCGAAGGGCTGACCTGCTTCCGGTAGTTCACGAAATGCCCGATGAGTTCGTCCGCTGACCAGTCATCAAAAGGCTCATGCAGTGATTTGTAGGAAATCAGATTGTGCTTTCCCATGTTTTCAAATCCGTCAGGCAGTTCATCCGGCATCGCTCCCTCTTTTTTCTCAATGATGACAAGATCAAGAAACTGCTTTTTCAGGGAAAGGTCTTTTTCAAGCTCGACCGTGTAAGCCGTACCGGTGAAGAAATCGGTCAGTGTGATTCCGAACAGCCGGTGCCAGTCTATAAATCCGTTCATAATTTCCTTATTATCATAACCGTTCTGAATGCTGATGTCAATCATGCTGGTTCGGAAAAAACGCCGGACGCTCTCTTATGCCGTAATGGCGGAGAGTGACCGGCATAAGAAACTGAAAGGGCCTTCCCGAATTTTACGGAATTTCGGGCTCTGCTTGCTTGATTGCTTGCTTGAAAATATCTGATTTTATTGAAAAAGTCAGGATTTTTCCGATGTCGGTCAAAGATTTTTTCAAATTGATACTCCTCTTTGCTGTATGAACCCGGATATTGAACCGCTGATCACGCTGATTTTTATGATTGCGCTGATTTTTTAATCACAGAAATCAGGGGAAATCCT
>DZCT01000745.1 GCA_022736535.1 Desulfatirhabdium butyrativorans
TTCAGGAGTGAATCACATTGAAACTCTTAAAAGGAAAACTGGGTGCGGCTATAAGGTCGACTACCGGCATGTGATAGAATCATTGCGCCGCAAGCCCGGGGCGTTCGCCAACTGCCGTTATAAAGACCAGCTTTTCCCGTCCGAAATATTCTCGGCGGCCTACGGACGGCTGCGGGAACATTTTGAGGAACGCCGTGCAGACAGGGAGTATCTGGAAATCCTCAGTCTGTCCGCGGGGAACGGAGAAGACAAGGTTTCGGAAATTCTTGCAGCACTGATCAACGAGAAAATTTCCTTCACTATGGACACGGTGAAGCGGAAACTCAATATCCAGATGCCGGCACCAGAACTGCACAGACCCGAACCTGCACTGTTCTCATACGATAATCTTCTCACCATGACAAGGAGCTGACATGTCCGCTGATCCACTGATATTATTGCTGAAATCGTTTAATCTGACGACAATGGCACAGGTATATGACGAGACTCTTGGGCGAGCCGAAAAGGAGAACTGGGGATACCGGAAATTCCTGCAGTATCTGTGCGAGAGCGAATCCCAGTCCCGGCATGACAGAAAAACGAAAAGGCTTCTGTCAAAATCAAAACTTCCCGATGGCAAAACGCTTGCCTCACTCGACGGGAAACTTCTGCCCGAAAAATGCCGGAAAATGCTTCCTTCCCTTCTCGACGGCACTTTTGTCACGAGGGCGGATAATATTCTCGCATTCGGGCTGCCCGGTGGTGGGAAGACACATTTTCTGGCCGCCCTCGGGTTCGAGCTGATTCTCCGGCATCAGTATAATGTGCTGTTCATTCCAACATTCAAACTTGTGCAGGAACTTCTTGTCGCAAAACAGAATCTTGAGCTGGCTGAGCAACTCAGAAAATACAACGCCCATGATGTTATTATCGTCGATGACATAGGTTACGTCCAGCACAGCCGGGATGAAATGGAAGTGCTTTTCACCTTTCTGGCTGAACGCTACGAAAGAAAATCCCTGATGATTTCGAGCAACCTTGTCTTCTCGGAATGGGACAAAATTTTCAAGGATCCGATGACAACGATGGCCGCAATAGACCGGCTTGTGCATCATTCGGTCATACTGGAATTCAATGAGGGAAGCATTCGGGAAATGCAGGCAAAAAAAAATAAGAAATAAAAAGGCCGCCCCCCGCCTCCGTCGCAC
>DZCT01000366.1 GCA_022736535.1 Desulfatirhabdium butyrativorans
TAAGTTAGGGGCGGGGACATCAAAACCCCCCCTTGAGGGGGGGCAGGGGGGTGTGCGCGGTACCGCCGCAGGACGCATTTCGTGAGAAACCTTTCCCGCGCCGGAAACACCCCCCTGCCCCCCCTCAAGGGGGGATTTGACGCTCCGTGCGGGAATACGGTTTCAATTTTCGGCTTTTATTTTTTCTTTGCTTATTTTTTTTCTGTTTCATATCGTCTTTAACTTGACTTAAATGAATTATTAAGTAATTATTCCTTTGATGATCTTTCGGATCATGTTATAAGTATGCTCGGTTGTAAAATCACTTATGGTTTCACGGAGGAACAGATGCCTAAAAAAAAAGGAAAATCGGTAAGTTTTGATGCAATGATAAAATTTTTCATGCAGAATTATGAGATTCCGAGCAAGAAAGATATTGACAAAATCATCGCAAGAATGGAAAGTTTGGAACAACTGATTCTCAGCGGCGCCGGAAGTTCCAATAAAAAAGCATCGGGCAAGGTCGCGGCAAAAGGAAAAACGCCGGGCGCCAAGTCGCCCCTGACAGCTTCCGACACGGTTCTGGATGTTATCAAAAATGCCAAAGAAGCCATGGATTTTGCTGCAATTCAGGCAAAAACCGGTTTTGATGATAAAAAACTTCGCAATATTATTTTCCGTCTGAACAAAACCGGCAGGATTCAGCGCAGAGAGCGCGGTACCTATGTTATTTCCTGATAGTGAGAAGTGAGAAAAGAGAAATTTCACCTTTCATGTTAAGAATGTCAACAAAATGAGCTGCAAATCAGCTTATGATACCGAGTTGCGGGGGAGCATCTATGAATGCGTTTGCGGATTGCAACAATCCGGGACTTGCCGCAGGCAGCCGTATAAAGGGCTATCGTGTCACAAGGGCGGCAGAACTGAGGGAAATCAATTCGTTTTATTATGAACTGGAACATAAGGCAACAGGCGCGAAGCATGTTCATATCAGCAATGCGGACACGGAAAACACCTTCAGCGTGGCGTTTAAAACCGTGCCTGCGGACTCAACCGGCGTGGCGCATATTCTGGAACATACGGCATTATGCGGTTCTGCCAAATATCCTGTGCGTGATCCCTTTTTTTCCATGCTGAAACGGAGTTTAAGCACGTTTATGAACGCCTTCACCGCGTCGGACTGGACCATGTATCCTTTTTCCACGCAGAACCGGAAAGATTTCTATAATCTGATGGACGTTTATTTGGACGCGGCTTTTTTTCCCAAATTAGACCGGCTCAGTTTCAGTCAGGAAGGCCATCGCCTTGAAATTGAAGGGGGAAAATTAGTTTACAAAGGCGTTGTGTATAATGAGATGAAAGGTGCGATGTCCTCTCCGGATCAGGTGCTGGTCCGCTCGCTGATGAAAGAGCTGTATCCGGACACCACCTACGGCAACAACTCCGGCGGCGATCCTTCTGATATTCCTGCGCTCACTTATCAGCAACTGATTGCCTTTCATAAACGGCATTATCACCCCAGCAACGCGTTTTTTTACACCTACGGGAATCTGCCTCTGGAAGCGCATCTGAGTCTTATTCAGGAAAAGATTCTGAATCATTTTGAGAAGATTGATCCGAAAACAGAAGTGCCTTCGCAGCCCCGCTGGTCATCGCCGAAAAAGGCAAGCTGTCCTTATCCGCTGGACCCGAGTGAGGACCCGTCCAAAAAATATCAGGCATGTACGGCATGGCTGGCAGCGGACATCAAAGACCCTTTTGAAGTGCTGGTGTTGAGCCTGCTCGAACACATTCTGCTGGGAAATTCCGCGTCTCCGCTGCGGAAAGCCCTGATTGACTCCGGACTCGGCACATCGCTTTCCGACGGAACCGGCTATGATGAAGAAAACAGGGATACGTTTTTTGCCTGCGGTCTGAAAGATGTGGAAGCCGCCGCGGCGGAAAAGATTGAGGGGATTATCTTTGATGTCCTGAAATCTCTTGCAGATAAAGGCATTGACAGGGAACTGATTGAATCTGCGATTCATCAGGAAGAATTTCACCGCAAAGAAATCACCAATCATCCCTATCCCTACGGCATCAAACTGCTGCTTGCCTTTTGCGGCAGTTGGTTTCACGGAGGCGATCCCCTGAGAGTGCTTCGTTTTGATGATGATCTGAAAAGGCTTCGTGAGGAACTCGCCGATGGTCCTTTTTTTGAAAGTCGGATCAGAAGCTATTTTCTGGAAAATCCGCATCGGGTGCTTTTCACGCTGGTTCCGGATCAGACTTTGGAGAAAAAGGAAAACGAGCGGGTTGAGAAAGAATTGGCGGACATCAAAGCCGGCATATCTCCCCATGAATATGAGCGCATCAGACAGGATATGGAAGCATTGGAAAAACTTCAGGAAACTCCGGAAGACGTTTCCGTGCTTCCCACGCTGGAACGGGAAGACATTCCGCCCTCGATTCAGTCTGTGCCGGAAACAGCATGGAATTTTGACGCTGAAAATTCGATGCTGGAAATCGGAAATCGGAAATCGGAAATCAAAACAGGCAGTTTCCCCTCTCCGATTGCCAACCTTCAGTTTCCGATTGCCGTTTACGAGCAGCCCTGTTCCGGTATTTTTTACTTTGATGCGGTTGCCGGCGTTGGAAATTTGTCCGAAAATCTGATGCCGCTTGCGCCGTTTTTCTGCCACGCTTTTTCCAGAATGGGAACTGCCCGGCGGGATTATGCGGAAATGGCGCGGCTCATTGACGCGTACACCGGCGGCATCGGTCTCTCGGTAAGCGCACGGACAGGTTTCGGAAAAAACGGGGACTGTCTTCCCTTTGTCACATTCAGCGGAAAATGTTTAGTTCGGAATCTGGGTAAAATGTTCGACATCATCTCGGAATTATTGTATGAATTTGCTTTTTCAGATTTGCCCCGCTTAAAAAATCTCCTGCTGGAATACCGCGCCGCGCTGGAATCCGGAATTGTCCATAACGGTCACGGTCTGGCGATTTCGCTGGCGTCAAGGAATTTTTCAACAACACGGATGCTCGGCGAATCATGGCACGGGATTCATCAACTGCATACCCTGAAGCAGATCACCGAAGACCTCGGAGATGAAAAGCTGAAAGCCTTTGCAGAGGATTTGAAGGCTTTGGGCAAAGCTGTTTTTACACCGGAGAATTTCAAGATTGCGCTGGTCGGCGAAGCATCTCCTTTAGTTGAAGCGATGACCCGCGCGCTGCCGCTTTTTCAATCCGGGCAGGGCGGCGCAGATGCTTTTGTCTCCCCGTCAATCGCGCCGGACAGGGAAGTTCCGAGAGAAGGATGGAGTACATCGTCTGCTGTGTCTTTTGTGGCAAGAACTTTTGAAACTGTCCGTATGGGACATCCGGACGCGGCGGCTTTGTCGGTGACTGCCAAACTGCTCCGGTCCCTGTATCTGCACAGAGAAATTCGGGAAAAAGGCGGGGCTTACGGCGGACTTGCCTCGTATAACCCTGAAGACGGTCTCTTTGCTTTTGCTTCTTACAGGGACCCGCATATTTTTTCCACGCTCAGGGTTTATGACGGCGCGGTGGATTTCATCAAATCCGGCAGATACACTGAGGATGATATCAAAGAAGCCATTCTTCAGGTCTGTTCCGAGATTGACAGACCCAATCCCCCGGGACCGGCTGCCCGAAATGCCTTTTATCGGAAAATTGTGTCATTGTCGGATGCGGCGCGGCAGCATTTCAAAGAGCAGTTGCTTTCACTCACTCGCGATCAGGTGGTGCAGGTGACGGAAAAATATTTTTTCAACGGAGATAAGCAAAAACAGGGTGTTGCCGTCATATCCAGCGAAGAGAAACTGAAAGCGGCAAATGAGAAAATGCCGGAATGTCCGCTCAGACTTTACAGAATTTAGGTAGGGCGGGGTTATCTCGTTCCCACGCTCCGCGTGGGAAAATTGTAGGGGCACGCCGCCGGCGTGCCCCTACGTCTGGCGTGAAATACGAAGACGAGAACGCCGTAGGGGTAAGCCCCTGTGCTTACCCTTTCATGCAACCGCGGGGCAACCACAGGGGGTTGCCCCTACGGGATGCAGAACGTGGGAACGAGATATTCAGGGAACTTTAAAAAACAGGAGGAAACAAACGTGCGGATTGCTGTGATAGGCGCGGGCGCGATGGGTTCGCTTTTCGGCGCGATGCTGTCCCGGGTCGCGGATATTTATCTGATAGACAAATCCGAAAAGCATGTTCAGGCAATTACCGAAAAAGGATTGGTCATTGAAAAAAAAGACGGCTCTTCGGAAATTTTTCAGGGTCTTTTTGCTGCAACAAATCCCGAAAGCGTTAAAGCGGAAATTGATCTGGCAATTATTTTCACCAAATCCTGTCAGACCAAGGAAGCTGTCCGGTCTGCAAAGCCTCTGCTGGGAAAAAAAGGACTGGCGCTCACGTTGCAAAACGGATTGGGAAACGCGGATATAATTGCCGATATTGTCGGAAAAGACAGAACCGTTGCGGGCGTGACCTCTCACGGGGCAACGCTTCTGGGGCCCGGACATATCCGACATGCGGGCGAGGGAGCAACATATCTTGCCGGTTCTACTGAAAATCTGCCGTTTTTGCAGAAGATTGCGGAAGTTTTTAACGCAGGCGGAATCAAAACCACGCTTTCCGAAAATCTTGACAGCCTGATATGGGGAAAGCTGATTATCAATGTGGGCATCAACGCGCTTGCGGCAACGCTCCGCGTCCCCAACGGCGTGCTGGGAATGACGCCCGCGTGCGAGAAAATCATGGCTTATGCGGTTTCGGAGGCGGTGCGCGTGGCGGACGCGCTGGGCATCAAACTGCCATACAACAATCATATCGAACAGGTGAAAACTGTGTGCGCCAATACAGCCGGAAATCGCGCCAGCATGTTGCAGGATGTGCTGCGGGGCGCACGCACCGAAGTCGGCGTGATTAACCGGGCAATAGCGGAAAAAGGGAAAATGCTGGGCATTCCCACGCCGTATAACATTTTTCTGTCTGAGATCATAGAGGCATTGGAAGCGACCGCGGAACATCGGATTGGCAGTTTCTGACAAAACCGGACGCAGAGCGTCCGATCTGCATTCCCACGCAGAGCGTGGGAACGAGAAAACGAGAAAGGAAAAGATTTCTCGCTTCGCTCGAAATGACAGGACAGGGGGGACGAAATGACAGGGCAGGGCAGCCCCGTAGGGGCGAAATATTTGTAGGAGACCGGTTAAACAGATGAACAAGCCCCGCAGGGGCGAAATATTTGTAG
>DZCT01000367.1 GCA_022736535.1 Desulfatirhabdium butyrativorans
AGGATTACGCTGCCCTGATCTGACCGCCCGATAAAATTTGTCCGACGGTATGTGAGACCAGTCTTCGTATGGCACATCAAAGAAATCTTCATTTTCGATCAGCTTATTTTTATGCCGGTTGAACGACTGTCTTGCTGTGCTTTCAGGACGTTCATGTAATTCGTCAACCATTCTGAACGTAAGCACCGGCTGTCCCTTGTATTCGATTCGCTCCACCGCTTTGCCCATGATATTCACAACATTTTTATCATACATTGTTCATCTCCTTTCAATTAATGCACCGAATTGTTTTTTTGTCCGGCTCGGTTGCTATAAAATGCTTAGGAATCGTATATCATATTTCAAACAATAATAACATACTGATTCTATAGCGGCTTGTAAAATTTTTATGAACCGATAAAAATATCTCGCCCCTACAAGCTACAAATATTCCGCCCCTACGGGGCTTGTGTTCTCTTGTGAAGCTCCGTAGGAGCGACATCTTTGTAGCAATCTTTTATGAAGCGACAGAAATATCTCGCGCCTACCGAGAGGTCTGAAAAATATCTCACGCACCGACACAGCGAGTAATGTCCTTCAATATCTTTTTCACATGCACCAGCGGACTGCCCCGTTTCGGCAGCTTTGCCTTCAATACATGATCCGGTGTAAATTCAAACTGTTGTGAATCCGAAAGAATCATATCCACAATGCCGAAAGGTTTTGCCTGATGCGCTTCCGAAAAATAGAACAATGCCTGATGCTCTGTGAGATCAAGCCGCTTTACGCCTGCTTTCACTGACAGGGCTTTGAGCATAATCTTGAGCAGCAGATTCACAGCCGGCTCCGGCAGTTCGCCGAAACGGTCTTCTAATTCGGCTTTGAAATCAGAAATCTCTTTCAAATCCGTCATCTTTGCCAATCGCCGGTATGCGGACAGGCGCTGGTCAATATCCGGCATGTAGTCTTCCGGAAGAAATGCGGACATAAGCACATTGATTTCCGGCTCGAGATTCTCAACAACCGGCTCTCCTTTTAACTCTGCTACGGCATTTTCCATGAGTTTCAGAAACATATCATAACCGACAGCCGCAATATGCCCGGACTGAGACGCGCCCAGAATCGCGCCGCCGCCCCGGATTCTCAGGTCACTCAGCGCAATCTGAAAACCGGAACCGAGATCGCTGTGTTCCATCAATACTTTCAGACGTTTCTGTGCATCCTTCGTCAAACTTGTCTCATGAGGAATGAAGAGATAGGCATAAGCCTGCTCGTCTCCCCGCCCGACTCTGCCCCGCAACTGATAAATCTGTGCAAGCCCGAATTTGTCCGCCCGGTTGATGAAAATCGTATTTGCCGAAGGCACGTCCAAACCGGATTCAATGATGGTCGTGCATACCAGCATGTCAATTTCTTTTCTCACAAACCGGAGCATGACATTTTCCAAAGCGTTTTCGTCCATTCTGCCGTGCGCCACATCCAAACGGACTTCCGGCGTGAGCCGAAGCATAAGCGCGGCTGTTTCATGGATGGTCTGAATATTGTTATGCACAAAGAAAATCTGCCCGTTTCTTTTCAGTTCCTTTCGGACTGCCTCCGCAATCAGCCTGTCGTCAAATTCGGAAATGTAAGTGATAATCGCGTGGCGGTGTTCGGGAGGCGTGGAAATCACGCTGATGTCCCGAATGCCGGTCATGGACATGTGCAGGGTGCGGGGAATGGGCGTTGCGGTCAGCGCCAGCACATCAACGGTGTTCCGCATTTTCTTCAATGCCTCCTTGTGCCGGACCCCGAAACGCTGTTCCTCGTCAAGAATGAGCAATCCGAGGTCTTTAAATGCCACATCTTTCTGAAGCAGCCGGTGTGTGCCGATAACAATGTCAATTTTGCCCTGCTTCAACTCCTCGATGATCTCACGCTGTTCTTTTGCGGAGCGGAATCGGCTTAAACATCCAATCGTTATCGGATAGTCTTTAAAACGGCTCGAAAAGGTTTCAAAATGCTGTTCCGCAAGCACTGTTGTCGGCACCAGCACGGCAGCCTGTTTGCCGTCATTCACTGCCAAAAGCGACGCTCGGAGCGCAACTTCTGTTTTGCCGTATCCCACATCGCCGCAGACCAGCCGGTCCATCGGCTCTTCGGATTCCATGTCTTCAAGCACATCTTCGATGGCTCTGAGCTGATCCGGCGTTTCCTCATAAGGAAATCCGGCTTCAAAATCATGGAAAAGACTGTCCCGTTTTCCGTAAGCATGACCTTTTCTGACTTTGCGGGCAGCATAGAGTTTGAGCAGTTCGCCCGCCATTTTTTCCACAGATTTTCTGACCTTGGATTTGACTCGCTCCCACGACGCGCCGCCCATTTTGTCCAAAACCGGCGCAATGCCTTCCACGCCCATATATTTCTGAACCATGCTCATGCGGTCAACCGGCAGATAGAGTTTGTCCTCGTCTCTGTACAAAATCAGGAGAAAATCATTGCTCGCGCCGTTTGGATTTGACTCGATGCACAGTTTCACCAAGCCTTCATACTGACCGATGCCGTGTTCCACATGCACCACCAGATCGCCTTTTTTCAAATCTTCAAAATTCAGCAAATCGCTCTGAACTTTGCGGGGCGGGATTTTTCTTTTTGTCCGCGTTTTGCCGAAGATTTCAGTTTCCGTGATCACGGCAAGAGATTTTTCAGGTCGGATAAAACCCGAAGAAATCTGTCCCAGACAGAGAGAAATCGAGCCGAGCCCGGGTTTCACATCGGGAAAGCCTTGGGAAAAACCCGGGAGAATGCCGTAAGTTTTCAGCAACGATTTCAGCCGTTCAACTGATGCCGCGCTGCTGCAAACCAGCGCAATTGTGTAACCGGCTGCTTTTTTTTCATTCAGCCAGTTGACAAAAGGCCGAAAAGGATTTTCGTTTTCAGATAAATCCGGCGATTGGAGACTATCCGGAGTGCCAAAATGCAATTTTGGCATTTGAGCAAAAATTTCATTTTTGCACTCCGGACTGCCGGAATGAAAATTTTCCGGAGTGTCAAAATTGCATTTTGGCAAATGCAATTCACCGGAATGCAGGCTCTCCGGAGTGTCAAAATGCCCATTTTTATAAGATTGGTTTGACATATTTGCAAAAATTTCGCTCCGCTCATTTTTGCACTCCGGACGCTCAAGCATATTTCGGACTTCAGCCCATTCCAAATAAAGCGATTCCGGCTCAATGCAGAGTCTGGCTTCTTTTCGTGCGCTCATGTAGCTTTCAAATATCTGCTCTCGGAATGACGTTGCGGCTGCGTGTATTTCTATGGGGTCTGTCAGCACAAACAGCGAGCGGTCCGACACATAATCAAAAAAGGTGTCAAGATTCGGATAAATCAGCGAAATCAGGCTTTCCATTCCCGGAAATATGCCTTCATTCTTAATCCGCTCCGTCAGTTCCCTGATGTGCGTGACCGGCAGATCAATTTTATCCGCCTGCTCCTTGATACGCTGAATCACGGAACTGATATTTTCCTTTTTTAAAATCGCCTCTTTTGCCGGCAGAATGACCGCCTCGGTTACGATTTCGGTTTTGCGCTGGGTCGCGGCAGAAAAAAATCGCAGCGAATCTGCCGTGTCGCCGAAAAACTCGATTCGTAGCGGATCAGGATAAAGGGGCGAAAAAATGTCGAGAATGCCGCCTCTGACGGAAAAATCCCCGGGTTCTTCCACGATAAGCGACTGCGTATAGCCGCCCGCAATGAGCTTGCTGACCAGCGCGTCCCGATTGATGTCCTCGCCGGATAAAATCAGTTCCGCATAGCCGGTCAGTTCCTGTTTAGGGATGAGCTTTTGCAACAATGCCTCCGGGCTGACAATGACAATCATCGGCGCCGGCTCTGTGAGCAGGCGGTAAAGGGTGCGAATCCGTTTGGCAGCCGTTTCATTGTGATAAGACAGAAACTTAAAGGGCAAAAGATTGTAAGCCGGAAAACAGACAATGCTTTCAGCCGCTTCCCGCTCTCCCAGAAAAGCGGACAGAAAAAAAAGCAGTTCTTCCCGAAAAGCTTCTCCCTGTTTTTGAGACGGAACAATGACCGTAAGCGGCGTCTGACGGGCTTTATAAAGTTCGGATACGCTGTATGCTTTTTCGGCCCCGTGCAGTCCGCCGCAGCCAAATACACAATCTTTTCGGATAATTTCATCAATAATGAAAGGAGATGTTTTTTTTTCTTGATTTTGATTCATAAACACAGTAGTATGCTTTTCATCATTCGGCCGGCGTAGCTCAGGTGGTAGAGCAGCTGATTCGTAATCAGCAGGCCGCGGGTTCGAGTCCCATCGCCGGCTCCATCTGATATTAAAGGATTTTTCGGCATCACGACTTTCAGTCGCCGCCCAAAAATCCTTTGTTATTTGATGCTTTCTTCACCACGGCTTAAATGTGAGCCGGATTGTGTTTTTAGCCAATAATACTGATTTTATTCATAAACATACAGATCAGCTTAAAGAATACAAGCCGACCGACAAACAAGACAATATATCAGAAAAGCCTTTCAAAGTGAATGCTGATTTGAAAAAAATCTCTTTATTTATTTGCGATTGAAAAAGACTATGCAGGAAAAATGAATGGATTCTACGGTTGCTGTCATCGGCGTCATAAAATCTGTGCTTGGCAAACTGCATCAGCTCTGTCTTGAAAACAGACTTGACGACACAGAATATATCCGAAATGTGAAAGCAGTGTTGGAGGCAGCAGGTTCATTTTTAGACGGAAACAAAGCCATATCCGAGAATCCTGAAAGCATCAAAAACGAACTTTATCTGTTTGCCCGAAATTTATGGCTGAACAGTCTGAACAACATTCACGATGATGCGCCCGAATCATGGTATGAAAACTCCGGTTCGGATGATAACGAATATCGTGAATATTATTACGATCATATTTATAAACACGGCGTTTATCCGCGCTGAAACTTTTTTGATTGAGAATTGAGAATTGAGAAATTAAGGCATTGTCATTTCGAGCGAAGCGAGAAATCTTTCACTTCTCACTTCTCACTTCTCAATTTACTAACCTTCCGGAAAAAATTTAATGAAAGCAATTATAACAGGCGTCGGTCATTTCACTCCCGAACACAGGCTCACCAACCGCGATCTGGAAAAGATGGTGGATACCAGCGATGAATGGATTACTTCCCGCACAGGTATTAAAGAACGCAGGATTTTGGATAAAGACAAAGGCACTTCTTATATGGCTGTTAAAGCAACGGAAATGGTTCTGAAACAGAG
>DZCT01000746.1 GCA_022736535.1 Desulfatirhabdium butyrativorans
AGCAAAGCCGAACACATTGACTTCCGAAGGCATTCCCTGTTCCCGAAAAGAAACATATTCCCTGCCGTCCCATCGGAGCTGATAAATACCCGTCATGAAAATATCTTTCATGCCCCGCTTTTGTCCCATCAGCATTTTTCCTTTTCCGGGAACATCGATTACTTTGTAATACCATTTTTGCCGTTCTGCGATTCTGTTGAAGCGGGTTCCGTCCGATTCCAAAACATAAGAACTTAATATATCATTGTTTTGGTTTAACACCGTAACAAAAATCTCCGCTTTTCCGTTGCCGTTGATGTCCGCCACATCAACGCCCAGAATCGTATCCCCGACAGCGCCGTTGATTTCCCTGACTTTTGCGAAAACGCCGTTGGTATAGCGATAGATAAACACATTCTTATCGCTTACAAAAACAATCTCGTTTTTCCCATCACCATCCACATCGCCTACGGACATACTGCGAATTTCATTTTTAAATATAGGGCTTTTCCACATCTCTTCGGCATTACCGGGCGCAGGAATCACCGCTGATTCCGCAGACGGCGGCTTGGTCGGCTGAGTCGCCTTATTGACGCCCATTCCCCGTTCATTCCAAAGCGCTTCGGGGTTCCTGCGGCTTTCATCTTCGCTTTTCTCCGATGCTGGCTTGGCTGCGGCAACAGCCGGTGTCGGTGTTTCAGGTGGAAACAGCACGGTGTTGATCTGAGCGGCAAACAGATTGATATGCGAAATCACATCTCCGGTGTTTTTGCCGGTCTGATGAAAAATAACGATATTTTTCTTCTGCTTCAGATCGTAAAACTTAGCGTCTGTGCTGATGGTATCGCCCAACACCGTTACGCTGCCATAAGCAACATAATCTGTTGAAAATTTTTCAGCCAATGACACCGCAAGCTTTTCGGTAACAGCACCTGAAATCTGCCCGGATGCTTTCAAGGTTTCTTCACGGCTTAACACGCTCATCTCATCGCGGGCAAGCCGGGTCGAAAGCATGTCGGAAATGCCGTCTTTGAGAAAAGACAGGTCTTTTTCCGCATGAATGGTGAACGGAAGAATCAGAACTTTTGACGGGTCAGCCGCTATACCGGAACCGGCAAAACAACATATCAAAAGCGTGATGATTATGAAAAAAAATCTTTGCTTCAAGGTCTTGTACTCCTTTGGAAAATAGCTTTTTTTGATT
>DZCT01000368.1:0-3898 GCA_022736535.1 Desulfatirhabdium butyrativorans
TAAGCCCGGTCATGCACAGCCGGGCTTTTGCTCACATCGGATACAACGCCGCATATCTCGCTTTCAGAATAAAGGACATTGCTGCCGGTGTTTCAGCCATAAGGACGCTGGGCATGAAGGGCGTCAGCGTGACCATTCCGCATAAGATTTCCATTATGCCGCATATAGACGCGCTTGACGACATGGCGAAAAAAATCGGCGCGGTGAATACGGTCATCAACCGTGACGGCGTTCTGACCGGTTATAATTCGGACTGGACAGGCGCGGTAAAATCCCTGTCCGAAAAGAGCGAGATTCGAGGCAAAGCAGCCGTGATTCTCGGCGCGGGCGGCGCGGCGCGGGCTATCGGCTTCGGAATGCTCGCAGAAGGCGCAAAGGTCACGATTGTAAACCGCTCTGCGGACAAAGGCGAGCGGCTCGCGGAAGATTTAGGAGCAAAATTTTGTCCGCTGTCGGATATGAAACATCTCGAATGCCAGATTCTGATAAACACAACGCCTATAGGCATGATGCCGAATATCGAGTCAACGCCGGTGCAGAAAGCATATCTTCAAAAAGAAATGCTTGTCATGGATATTGTGTACAATCCCTTGAAGACGCGTCTGCTGAAAGACGCGGAGCAAATCGGCTGTACCGTTGTTGACGGGCTTTCCATGTTTGTGTATCAGGGCGCGTTTCAGTTTGAACTGTGGACAGGAAAAAGCGCGCCGGTTGAAGTGATGCGGGGCGCGGTGCTGGAGAGGTTTTAAGATAACTGAAAAAGCGCGGAGTTTTATCGTCAGGATTTTTTTCTTTTCAACCATCCTCAATTATGGTAATTTCTTAATCCTTGAATCAGAGTTCGGAACATTTGCACATAAAGGAATATCTCTATGAAATGGCTTTGGAATCTGTTCTCAGACACAGGATTCAATACGCTCACTACTTGGATAAACACCCTTGTCGGCGTGGGTGTGCTTGTTTTCATTCAAAAATTAAGAAACACATGGAAGAAATGGGAAAAAAATCTCTACACACCGTGGACGCCCGTAACGCCGCCGAATTTCGTGGGGCGCAAAAAGCTGTTGAAACAATTGGAAGAATCATTGGAAAAATATGAAAGCATTTCTCTGATTGGATACCGGCGCGTCGGCAAAACTTCTGTGCTTGAAACATGGGAAAAGAAGCTGAAAGAACAGGGAAAACCGGTCATTCTGATGAGCGGGCAGGAAGAAGGCAGCGGCACTTTGAGCGCATTTGTCAGCAAAATAAGCGGCAAAGTCGGCTCCGAGAATCCGGAAGAAGCGGCGGATACGCTCTCGAATTGGGCAAATGAGGTGAAAATCAAGGCGAATTTTCCGCCGATAGTGATGGTGGATGACGCCGAACACATCATCAGGAATTTTCCGCCCCGATTTTTTGAACGCCTGCGGGGAATGATGAAAGACCGCCGGGTGATATGGATTTTTTCTTTGCGTGAATATATTGATTTGATTTATAAAAAAGTACATAATAATACTTCTCCCTTTGATAATCTTCTGCATATTCAGCATGTCGGTCTGCTGGAAACCGAAGCGGCTGAGGAAATCATCAAATGGGGCGGATTTAAGGGAGAGAAAGCAAAGCTCATGCGTGTTTGGGCGGGGCGGCATCCTTTTTATCTGCAATTGCTGGGGCGTTATCTGCTGAATGAGCGGAATCATCGGGTTGCGTTGGACGGTTTTCAGACAGAATCGGCAAAACATTTGCGGGAATTATGGGATAATTTAGGCGCAAAAGAACAGGAGGCTTTAAAGCAGCATGTTCAGGGAAAAACCGCTGACCGGCCTGCTTTGCGAACTCGCGGTTTGCTGACGGAAGACAATAAAATTTTCGGCAAGGTGCTGGAAGAATGGCTGAAAGAGAACTAATTCAGGGAGCAGGGTATTTTCAACTTCCCCCTTTCTTAAAGGGGGACCGAGGGGGATTTTTCGGCGGGGACAGTTCAAATCCCCCCTGCCCCCCTTTAAAAAAGGGGGGTTATGTATAAACAAGGATTTCCGGATCCTAGCCGTAATCCCTGCTTATTTTAACTTCCCCCTTTTTTAAAGGGGGACCGAGGGGGATTTCTTGTAAATAACACGACGCAGATGACGCCGCCCTTGCGGACAACAACGCATTGACAAACGGAAAACACCATGACCTCACAAACAAACAATCAAAACCAAAGCCAAGCGCAAAGCCCCCAACTGCCCGGCATATTCAAGCTGACATGGATGTTTTTCATGCAGCCCGTTACCCTGCATCATCATTTGGAAGCCTGCGGCATAGATAACCCCGATGCGTCTTTATGGAAACTCTGGTTCACAAAGGATGAAAGCCGTTCGATAAAACGCTGCTATATCCTGCAAATATTGATTTTACTATTCATCATTATGCCAATAATTTCATTTTTTCTGTCTCTTGCTGTAAATAATGTTTTTATCCTTTTGAAATGTTCTATAAATTTTAAAGCATGGGCTTCAGGTCTCGTGTTCGGTCTCGCTTCGGCTATTGCATTCGGCATGGGTTTAGCCCTTGTTTTTGGCACGCTTTCCGGCACAGTTTTCGCTCTGTCTTTCGGCATCGTTTTCAGTGTTGCATTATCCGGTATTTTCTGCCTCACCTTCGGCATCCCTATACCCGAGATATCAGATGTGTATAGTAATAGAATTACAGGTGAACCTATGGGCGCGATTATAGCTGTATCTGTAATAGCCAGTGTTATAGTCATAGTGGCACTCGTTGGTTCCGCTATTGCTTTCTGCCTTGCTTTCTGTGTTGCTTTAGCCGCTGCTTTAGGCGGAAATAAAAGTGCTGCTTTCTGCCTCGCTGTAAACGCGATTTTCGGCATGGGGATCATCTTAATTTTCGACGTGGCGTTCGGTGTGGTCTATGGCGTAGTGTCCATTATCATGGTCATTCGATTTCCCTTATACCTCCTTGAAGTTTTAGTACAAATTTTTCTTTATATGAAACAAAAAGCCTTGAATATCTCAACTCTCGATTCTGTTCCGGTTTTATACCATGAACTCAGTTATCTCCCGCATCCATTTTTAGGCAGCCATATTCTCCTGAATGCTGAAACAGACCCGGCATTGGTCAAAAGAGTTCTGGAAGCTTGTAAGATTGCTCCGGGTCAACGCCGCACCGGTCAATTCGCTTTGGCTCATTTGCAGGCTCGTGAATTGAAAAAACAGCTTCAGCAACAGCAATTCGGAGAAATTCTTGAACTTAAAGGGCAATGGCTTCCGGGCGTGGAAGGCGCAGAATCTTCTCTGCTTGCCCTGCGTGAAGTCGCCCGTTATCTCAATTCTGCAGAAAAATCCGAAATACTTCATCAACGTCTGCAACATCTCACACAAGCCGAGACCTCGCTCAATTCGGTAAAAAATCAGCTTCTGAGCGATAAGTCTTATTTGTCTCATGCGCTGAGAGGAAGTTTACCTACGTGGGAAAAGGTCATCGCTGATTTGCGCTGACAAGCTGAAAAACTTGCTGTATAGAGCGCACCGGGGGACTGCCTTATCTGCTGCAATTATACGGCTCTATACTGATTCAGCACTTGAACAGCGACAAACGCAAACATGCGGACATGAACGATTTTACGATTGTGGAAGAGCGGGTTTTGGAGCAGGGGACATACTATTTTCGGAACACGGTGCAAACTGCTCCTGATCCGGCAAAAGAGATATTGTCTGCCTTGTCCCGAACAGAGGACAAACAAACGCTTAATCCTCAAACCCGGCGATGGCTTCAACGCCGCTGCCTGATGACGGAAAATGAGCAATTGACGATTCCGGTGCTGGGGCGCTGGATTCGGGAATATTGGCTTTGAACAAAACAAGATTGCTTCAGCCGACAAAATAACAATTGACATTTTCGGTTCTATTTTGGTAAG
>DZCT01000368.1:3998-5229 GCA_022736535.1 Desulfatirhabdium butyrativorans
ATAAAAGGAGATCGTAAGTGATGGTACAACGCGAACAGCTTCGCATGACGGTTTATGCCTCTCTTCTTGCCGCATTGATTGCCGTGGGTTCATACATTTCTGTTCCCATCGGAGAAGTTCCCATCGTGCTTCAAAACCTCTTTGTCATGCTGACAGGGCTTCTGCTCGGCAGCCGCTGGGGACTCGCCGCAGTCGCCGTTTATCTGACAGCAGGCGCATTGGGGCTTCCGGTATTTGCAGGCGGAACCGGCGGCATCGGACGTTTTGCCGGTCCCACCGGCGGCTATCTGATCGCCTATCTTCCGGCAGTTTATGTCATCGGCTTCATATCGGAAAAAGGAAAACACCGGATGGTCTTTGATGTCATCGGGATGATTTTCGGCGCAGCCCTTGTTTATGCGCTCGGCGTTCCCTGGCTGAAAATCGTAAGCGGCATGACATTTTCCAAGGCCATGCTGGTGGGAATGTATCCCTTTCTTATCGCCGATGTCGTGAAAATCATTGCGGCGGCAAGTATTGCAAAGGCATTGCGCCCTGTCATGAAACTCCGTGAAGTTTCCGAACTTAAAGACGCTGCCGAATCTGCGGTCTTATCAGACTGACAGACATTTTATGAGCAGAGCGGGCAGAATACTGTGAAAAAAAAGTTTCCCACAGAGGACACAGAGAAGAAAAGCCCACAGAGGACACAGAGTTTTTTAACTCTCTGTGATCTCTGTGGTTTTTTACACTCTGTGTCCTCTGTGGGAAACCCCTCTGTGGGAAACTTGTGAGAAAACAGATGAGACATCCGCATTCATCCGACGATCTTTTTAAATATCAGTCTGAAAGTACGGCGCAGGCGTCAAAGCCTCTCGCAGAAAAGATGAGACCGAGAACCCTTGCCGAATTTATCGGACAAAGCCATGCGGTGGGTGAGGGGACCCTGATCCGCCATGCAGTTGAAAAAGACCGAATCTTTTCCATGATTCTCTGGGGTCCCCCGGGCTGCGGCAAAACAAGTCTTGCCCGCATCTTTGCCAATGAAACCCGCTCCCATTTTATTCATTTTTCTGCGGTGTTGTCCGGGGTCAAAGAAATCCGCTCCGTTATCGAAGAAGCCAAAGATCAGCAGCAGCTTTACCGTAAAAAAACAATTCTTTTTATAGATGAGATTCACCGTTTCAATAAAAGCCAGCAGGATGCTTTTCTTCATCATGAGGAAAGCGGTCTGGTGACGCTCATCGGCGCA
>DZCT01000013.1:0-15573 GCA_022736535.1 Desulfatirhabdium butyrativorans
TGGCGTTTATACACTCACAGGGCATATCGCCCCAACAGGCAATCGCATTTATTCGCGGACAGTCCGGTATAGCATCCGGGAGAGTCAATTCTTTTATCAGGTCTCTCAGCGAAGATCATGGTCATGCAGGAGGCGGCTGTGACTGCGAAGCGGAAAACCCTGCCTTCGCGTCTCCGGCTTCGACTTGCGCCGATACGGCGGGAGGCGATAAGAAGACATGCGGCTGCGGCTCGGAAGGATGTGAATCCGGAAATCCTCAGACTGCCTCAAACGGCGGCTCATCCCGTGTTCAGCAAAACCCTGTCCATCCCTCACCGGGTCAGAGTTATGGAAATGAGGCTTTTTTTTCTCATGCGTTTCAGGGGCCCGTACCGGGGAATCATGCCGCTTACATGCAGGGTTATACGCCGGGTCCCATGGCAGGAAATCAAGCCGGTTATGCACCGGGTCCTGTACCGGGAAGCCACGCCGGTTATGCACCGGGTCATGTACCGGGGAATCATGCCGCTTACATGCAGGGTTATACGCCGGGTCCCATGGCAGGAAATCACGCCGGTTATGCACCGGGTCCTGTACCGGGAAACCACGCCGCTTATGCACCGGGTCATGCCTCTCACTCGTGCGGAGGTCCCGGTCCTCGGCATTTCAAGCATGAGCAGCATCAATACGGTCAGATGATGGAAATTGTCAATGATTTTGCCAACGGAACGCCGAATGTGGGCAAAGTCATGGATTTTATGGAAATTTCTGACAGCCGTTTCTGGAAAGGCGCAGTCGCGGGAATTGCACTGACCTTGCTGCTGACCAACGACACCGTGAAAAAAACGATTTTCGGCGCGATGGGCAATCTGATGCAACCGTTCCGAAAAGAGCATTCAGACACAGCAGAAACTTCCGAACAGACCTCCTGATTCGGCAATATGTCTGAATCTGAAAGAGAGATAAAAAGCAATCTTTTTTAATCAAATCAGTTATAAAGGAGATAACTCTATGTATTATCATTCGTCATATCCTGTAAATGTCAGCTCATATCCTGCAAATGTCAGGACAAATATCGGGACAAACCTCGTGGCAGATACACGGCTCACGGCTTATGCGCCCCGCGCCGCATTCACCATGGGGGCTATCGGCGCAGTTGTCGGCGGCACGAGCGCGGCAGCTCAGAATATCCGTCAGGTCAAAGCCGGTGAGATAAATCCTCAGGAAGCTGCGGGCAATATCATCAAGGAAGCCGCAGGAGCAGGCATTTCCGTAGCAACAGCCACAGCCGTTGTCGGCGGTATGGGCGTGAACAGAGGTTTTTTTTCTCTGCTGGGGATGGTGGTTGTGGCAACCGGCACAAAGTATTTCTGGGATGCCATCACAGCATCTGAAAAAAAATAACTCAGCGTGAAAAGGAGAATATCAAAAATGAAGCAGTCATTTTCCCAACATCATCAGATGCCGGATAAAGAACAGGCGCATCATTGCGCTTCAGCCGCTCCGGCAGCGCCGGCACCGGCATATTATCCGCCCAACTATCCCCAGTATGAGCAATATCTGTACCGCTACGGAGACAACGGCGAGTTTCGCTATCTGCCCGCTCAAAGCGACCCGAATGCCTTAGCACCTGCTTCGGATTATCCCGCGCAGCCCGCTCTTTCAGGATGGTTTGATTTTTCGGATTCCTGTTATCTGAAAGGATTTCTCACCGGCGCTGCGCTCACGTTTCTGCTCACCAACTCTGCGGTTCAGAAGGCTGTTGTCCGGGGCGCGGTCAAACTCATGTCCGCGGTTCAGGGCGGCGTTGAGGAAGTAAAGGAACAGATTAAAGACATCAAAGCAGAGATGAGTCAGAAGGAGGTTAGGGGTTAGAGGTCAGAGGTCAGGGGTCAGGGGTCGGCGGATTTACCCCGAACCCCGAACCTCTAACCTCTCACCCAATCAACCATGAAAAGATTATGTTCGGATGAGAAAAGAATATCTCGCGATGAGAAGCGTTCCATTGCCAAAACGGGCATGGCATTATCCATCGGCGCGCTTGTTTATACCGGGCTGAGAGGACCGGCAAGCCGGAACCTGCATATTGTTTCCGGGCTGGCGCTGGTGGGATTTTCTTATTGGCATTACAGTCTTTATCAATCTCAATCGAGATGAAGGCAGCGGTAGGGCGGGGTTACGACCCCGCCGACTGTAAAACACATTTTCGGTAGTGGTGTAGAAGAGGTGATAAACTCTGTCCCTGTCATTCTGAATGCAGTGAAAAATCTCTTATTATAACAGCGTATTATAAAAAAATCATCTGAATAGGAAAACCTGATGATGGCTGTTTGCAAACAGACAGAAAGCAAAATCCGTATCGTTCACGAACTGCCCCGGCGGCTGAGAATCCGCACGCCGGTTCTGCATGACCCCGCGTTTGATACGGTTTATCTGGAAGCCATGCTTCTGAATCTGCCGGGGATAGAAGCGGCGCGTTTCAATCTCAAAGCCGCGTGTATCACCCTGAATTATGACGGTTCTGCACAGACGAGGCAGCGTATCTTAGTTTTACTTGAAAACATTCCGGCTGAAACTTTTCAGCAGGAGATGGAAACCGAAACTCCGGAAGACCCTTACGGATTGGCTTTCCACGGAATTTCCGCCATGCTGACGCCCCTGATGCCGAGGTATTTCAAAGCCCCTTTAAGCTGGTTTCTCGGAATGCCTACCATCGCACAGGGTGTTGTCACGCTGCTGACGCAGGGCATCAAAATTGAAGCGCTGGACGCGGCTGCGGTGGGATTTTCTCTTTTGCGGAGAGATTATTTCACGGCAAACATCATTGTATTTCTGCTGAAACTCGGACAATATCTCAAACAGTTATCCGAGGAAAAAAGCGACGCGCTGCTGAGAAGTCTGCTTTGTCCCCGGTCGGAAGAAGTCTGGGTGGAACGGGAGGGACTCGAAGTCAGGGTGAGCTTCGGACAAGTCATTGTCGGCGATGTCGTCATCTGCGGAACCGGCGAAATGATACCGGTTGACGGCATTGTTCTCGACGGCGAGGCATCGGTGAATCAGAGTTCCATTACCGGCGAATCGCTTCCGGTTCATCTTCAGACCGGAGACAAAGCCGTGTCCGGCTCGCTCATTGTTGAGGGGCGGATTAAAATCCGCGCGGGAAGGGTGGGGCAGGAAACCACAACAGCCCGAATCAGCCGTTTTCTGGAAAATTCTCTGCGATTCAGATCAAAGACTCAGCAGCAGAGCGACCGGCTGGCGGATAAGCTCGTGCCGGTCACATTCGGTCTGGGAATTGCCGCATGGATGCTGACGCATGACATTCGCCGAGCCGCATCGGTGCTGACAGTGGATTATTCCTGCGCCGTGAAATTAGCCGACCCTGTGGCAGTCAAAATGACGATGTACCGAGCCGCACACGCCGGGGTTCTGATCAAAGGTTCTCATGCTTTGGATGCGCTTTCACGGGTTGACACCCTTGTTTTTGACAAAACCGGAACGCTGACTCGCGGGCTTCTGACGGTTACAGATGTCTTGCCGGTAAACAACATGAGCAAAGACAGACTGCTGGCATTGGCAGCCGCAGCCGAAGAACACTACGCCCATCCGCTGGCAAAAGCGGTTGTCAGAGCCGCGAAAGAGCGGAACCTGAAGATGCCGTCTCTGAGTCAGGTTGACTTTATCGTTGCCCACGGCGTTTCCGCTTATGTGGAAGGAGAACGTATTCTGGTGGGAAGCCGCCATTTCATAGCGGAAGACGAAGGCATAAACTGTTCCGCGGCAGATGTTGCAGCCTCCGCCATCCGCAGTCAGGGGAAAAGCCTGCTTTACGTGGCAAAAGGAGACATTCTTGCCGGCGTCATCGGCTTACAGGATGAATTAAGAGCCGAAGTTCCCGATGTGCTTCATCGCTTGAAAACTCAGGGCATTCGGAAAATCATTGTCCTGACAGGGGACCATCGGGATACGGCTCGGGCGGTGACCGCGGGCTTGGAGGATATAGACGAAGTTCGCTGGGAACTCAAGCCTGAAGACAAGTCTGACATCATCCGGGAACTCAGAGAAGCGGGGCATATTCCGGCTTTTGTGGGTGACGGCGTGAATGACGCGCCCGCGCTTGTCACAGCGGATGTGGGGATATGTATGCCCGCAGGTGCAGACCTTGCCAGAGAATCCGCGGCGGTTGTTCTTTTAAAAGACGACCTGAACGCGCTGTCCATTGCCAAAGAATCCGCGGACAGGTGCCGTGACATCATCAAAAACTGCTTCGGCGCGGCAGTGGGATTCAATTCGCTGCTTTTGTTTTTGGCTATGCGGGGTCTTCTTCCGCCGGCAGTGTCCGCGGTTCTGCACAATGCAAATACTGTCGGCATCCTCGGATATGCAGCTTTGGCCGGAAAAAAGTTTCCGGCAAGTTCCGACTCTGATAAAGGAGAAAATAAATGCACATCACATCCTTGAGCGATGCGCCCTTCGGCAAATCTCTGATGCTGGTAAAAGTTGAAAATGCGAATTTGGAGATGCGTCTCAGGCAGATGGGGCTTTTTGAAGGCAGTCTCCTGACGCGTTTGGATGAGGAAGCCGCGATTCATCCTGTCAGAGTGCAGGGTCCTCGGGGAGAATTTATTCTGGGCGGAGGAATGGCATCCCGTGTGATCGTGCATAAGGACAACGGGGCAAGGCTGCCGCTCACCGAACTGAAAGCAGGGGAAAGGGGACATATAGAAGGCATTGTATCCGGCGACGCGCTGGCAAAAACCCTGAAAATTCTCGGCGCGGAAGAAAATGATGAAATTATTTTTGTCCGAGAAATTCCGCCCATGGAGTATATCACGGTGGTTGAAAAAGGCGGGCGGATTCGTCTCAACGAAGGCATGGCAGCCAAGATATGGGGACGCGTGAAAGAGGCGCACCGGCAGTTTGCCTGTATCGGCGTGGGCGAGCCGTTTGAAGTCGCCGATATTCTGGGCGGAAAAAACGCGGGGGAAATGCTTTCCCGTCAGGGAATTGTTCCCGGAAAAATGCTGATGCTGGAAAGCGTGGAACCGGCAAAAATCCTTTTTATGACCCGGCAGAATCCGGTTCCGGTGATTATCTCGACTCCCGACGGACTGCGGCTTTTTTTGCAGAAAAAAGAAGGCGGGCAGATTTTTGTCAGTGAGAAGTGAGAAATACGGGGTGCGGGGTATGAGGTTCGGGGTCAGAGGGTCTGTTTTCAGCTCGGGACCGAACCCCTGACCTCGAACCTCATACCCCGTGTCGTCATTCCGAGCGCAGCGAGCCGAATCTTATAAAATGGCTTTTCTTTCACAGGAAAGATTTCTCCCTTCGGTCGAAATGACATGCAGCTTTGTCACTCCGGAGTCAGCGGTTTCAACTGAAATGAAAAATCATATCATCGGAGACAGAACTCATGGCAAAAATAGGAAAAAAAATCGAAAGCAACTGGTCTGTCGGAACGCATACGGTGAATAATTACAAGCGGCGGGTCAATGACCCTGCATTACCCAGAAAGCGCAGAACCTCGAATGAAATACGGACCATTATCGCCAGATCGCTGAACAAATCCAAAGATACCGGAAAAACTGTGGATATACGTTCCGAAAATTTTAAAGGAAAGGATAAAATCAGACAGTTGTACAAAGTCAGTCTGTTTAAGTCATCGTATTATGTGCTGTGTGTTACCAATGTCGTTCTTACGGTTTTCACGGAAGAAATGATCCGCAACGACATCAAAAAGGGTTTGCTCAAGTTTCCTGATGAAGAACCGTTTGAAGAATTCAGGCATATTTATCGTTAATCTGTAAGGTGGGCATTTCATGCCCACCCACCGAAGCGGAGGTGAAATAAAAAAATGGAATTGACTGTCGCACTCGGAGGAAATCCGAATTCCGGCAAAACAACGCTTTTCAACACGCTGACCGGCGCACGTCAGCATGTGGGGAATTATCCGGGCGTCACCGTTGACAAAAAAGAAGGAACTTATATTTACAACGGCTACAAGATGCAGATCATTGACCTGCCCGGAACGTATTCGCTCACAGCCTATTCTGCGGAAGAAGTGGTTGCCAGAGATTTCATCGTCAATGAGAAACCTGAAGTGACCATTGATATTGTGGATGCCTCCAATCTGGAGCGGAATCTGTATCTGACGATTCAACTGCTCGAATTGGGAGTGCCGCTCTGCATCGCGCTGAACATGACAGATGTGGCAAAAAATCGGGGAATGGAGATTGATACCGAAAAACTCTCCGAACTGCTCGGCATTCCGGTTGTTTCCACGATTGCCAGAACCGGACTGGGCAAACAGCAGCTCATGGAGGCTGTTGCAGGGGTCGCAAAGAAGAAAGAGAAAAAAGGTCCTCTGGTGATTTCCTACGGTCCCGATTTGGATAAGACAATCCGTCAGATGCAGGAGGAAATTGAAGCCGCTCATTTTCTGACAGAAACATATCCCGCGCGCTGGATTGCCATAAAATATCTGGAAAAAGACGAACAGATTCTTGAAAAAGGACGGCTGGCAAATCTCGCGACAGCCGCAAAATTGGAAACAACAGTCGAAAATATCGCCGTGTATTTGCAGGAGACGCTGAATATCTATCCCGAAGCCCTGATTGCGGATTACCGTTACGGCTATATCCGCTCTGTTGTAAAACAGGGCGTGCTGACAGAGAATTATGACAAAAACAGGCTTTATCTCTCTGACAAGATAGACAAAGTGCTGACCAACCGTTTTCTGGGACCGGTTATCATGCTGCTGGTGCTGCTGGGGCTTTACCGTTTCACATTTGTTTACAGCGAGATGCCCGTGAGATGGTGCGAGAATTTTTTCGGTTGGCTGGGAGATACCGTATCCGCAAGCCTGCCCGAGGGTCATCTCAAATCCCTTGTCGTTTCCGGAATTATTGACGGCGTGGGCGGGGTGCTGGGCTTTGCGCCTCTGATTATGTTCATGTTTTTCGGCATTGCGCTTCTGGAAGACTTCGGCTATCTGGCAAGAGTCGCGTTCATGCTGGACAGAATTTTCAGGATTTTCGGGCTTCACGGCAGTTCTGTGATGTCCTACATTGTCTCCGGCGGCATTGCCGGGGGATGCGCGGTTCCCGGCGTGATGGCGGCACGGGCTTTGCGCTCTCCCCGTGAACGGCTGGCAACCCTGCTGACCGCGCCGTTTATGAACTGCGGTGCCAAACTGCCGGTGTTTGCGCTGCTGATTGCGGCATTTTTTGCAGAAGACCAGGCAATGATGATGTTTATTCTGACGATGATCGCGTGGTGCGGTTCGCTGGTCATAGCGAAACTTCTGAGAATGACCGTCATAAAAGGCGAGTCAACGCCTTTTATCATGGAACTGCCGCCGTACCGTATGCCCACTTTCAAAGGGCTGATGATTCATACATGGGAGCGGACCTGGCAGTACATCAAAAAAGCCGGAACCGTGATTGTAGGCATTTCCGTGCTGCTGTGGGCAATGATGACGTTTCCGGCTTTGCCTGAATCGGAAATGCAGAAATTTGAGCAAAAGCAGGAAGCGGCAAAAGCCGCGGTTTCACCCGCTGTGCTTCAGGAATACGAATCCGCCAATGAAGATACGCAGCTTTCCGGCGAAGCTCAGGCATTGAAGGAAAAGCTCGGCGCTATTGACGCGGAAGCTGTGGAAGCCGGGTTGAGATATTCTGTTGCCGGGCGCATGGGGACTGCGCTTGAGAGCATCACTTCTCTTGCGGGATTCAACTGGCGGATCAACATTGCCCTGGTCGGCGGATTTGCCGCCAAAGAAGTAGTGGTTTCCACCCTGGGAACTGCCCATTCTATGGGAGACATTGACCCGGAAGAAAGCGGTTCTCTGTCTCAGCGGCTGGCTGCATCGCCGGACTGGAATCCGCTGGTCGCGTTAAGCCTCATCATTTTTACGATGTTTTATGCGCCCTGCTTTGTGGCGGTGGTCTGCATCGCCAAAGAGTCAGGTTCATGGAAATGGGGCGCGTTTTCAATGATATTCAACACGGTTCTGGCGTTTACGCTGGCAGTGAGCGTTTATCAGGTCGGTTCGTTTTTTCAGCTCGGTCTGTAATACCGAGTCATTATTATTCTCGTTCCCACGCTCTGCGTGGGAACGAGAAACCCGTTTTACATTTGCGGCGGTAGAACGGGTTTGAAACCCGTTTTACATTTCGGACGGGCTGCGCGTCCGGGCTGCATTCCCACGCGGAGCGTGGGAACGAGATCAAGTGCGTAACTCGTATATCGGTAAAAAGACAAAATGAAAAACAAAAAAAAACTTACAAAAAACACCTTTGAAATCAGACATGCGATTCCGGGGCGGATTCGTTTTAAAATCAGCCTGCTGGATTCGGATGAAACTTATGCCGGGCATCTGAACGGGCGTTTCAGCAATGTGGAAGGCATTCTCAAGACCCGCATCAATCTCAAAAGCGCCAGTCTTATCGTGCGTTATGAGCCTGACATTCTTGATAAAAACAGCCTTGTCAGGCTTGTCAGGGAAATTGCTTTTCCGCAAAGCGGTTCCGGCGCCGGCTTCCTGCAAAAGAATAAAAACGGAAAAATCAGAGAAGGTTCGGATTCTGTCAAAGATGCGCTGATTCGCTTTGTCGGAATGACCGTTCTTGTCGTTATCGTTTTTGTCAGAGAAGTCATTCTGAAACTGCCGCTTGCTCAAAGTTTCTTCAGTCCGCTGGGAATTGTCACAGCGATTTCCGCATTGCCCCTGCTGAAAAAAGGGCTGGAAAGCTTCAGAGAAAAGCGTTTTACGCTGGAAAGTTTTCTGGGCGGAAGCATTGTCGTGGCAGTGGCTGCCGGCGAGGCAACCGCGGCTTTGGAAATTTTGTGGATTACTTCCGGCGCGGAACTGCTTCAGGCATGGATTACAGAACGCTCGCGCCGCGCCATTCGGGATATTCTTCAGATTACCGAAAAGAACGCCTACATCCTTGCCGGAGGCGTGGAAGTGGAAATCCCTGTGGAAAAGCTCAACGCAGGCGACACGGTCGTTATTCACACAGGCGAGAAAATATCGGTTGACGGTCTGATTACCGACGGCGAAGCCATGCTGGACGAATCTCCGGTAAACGGCAGGTCCGAATTTACCTTCCGCGGGAGCGGCGACAGGGTTCTTGCCGGAACTTTTGTGCGGGAAGGCGTCATTTATGTTCACGCGGAAAAAGTCGGCGACAAAACCTATCTGGCACGCATTCTGCTGATGGTTGAGGATTCTTTGGAAAACAAAGCCCCGATAGAAGGCGTTGCCGCAAAACTGGCTGCCAGACTCATCGGCGTGGGATTTGCCGCGACATTGGCAACGCTGGTGCTGACCCGCAGCTTTTGGAGAGCCTTTACCGTGATGCTGGTCATGGCTTGTCCCTGCGCGACCGTGCTGGCAGCCTCTTCGGCGGTGAGTGCGGCGTTGAGCGCTGCAGCCCGCCGACACATTCTGATCAAAGGCGGACGCTATCTGGAAGAAGCCGGAACCGCGAATATCATCTGTTTTGACAAAACCGGCACCCTGACCACCAATGAACCGGAAATGTCCGAATTTGTGAATTTTTCCCGTATCACAGATGATGCGCTGTTGCAGGCAGCCTATTCTGCGGAAAAGCACAATTCCCATCCTTTGGCAATCGGGATAAAAGCCGAAGCTGAAAAGCGGGGCATTTCTGCAATTGCTCATGATGTCTGTGATTATACGCTCGGCAAAGGCGTCCGGGCAAAAATACGGGGCGATGAGATTCTGGTGGGCAACCTCAAGCTCATGCAGGATTATGCTGTGAACATTGATGCGGCGCGGCGCACGCTCCGGCGTTTCAACATGCAGGGGCTGACCGCGGTGTTTGTGAGCATAAACGGAAAACTCGCGGGAATAATGGGATTTTCCAATCGGAATCGGCCCGATATTCGGGAGGTGGTTCAGCAACTTCGCGGCAGCGGGGTCGGAAAGGTTGTGATGATTACCGGCGATGAGAGATGCGCCGCGCTGGATTTGTCCCGTCAGTTGGACATCGGCGAGTGTTACTACTCGGTGATGCCTGAAGACAAATCCGATATTGTCAGAGAACTGAGACAAAACCGCGATAAGGTGCTGATGGTGGGAGACGGCATCAATGACGCCCTGGCATTGGCTGAAGCAGATATCGGCGTGGCAATGGGCGCGGGCGGTTCCGAGGTGGCAATCGAAGCCGCAGATATTGCGCTGGTGAAAGATGATCTCAGCGGAATTGTTTATGTCCGTGCGTTAAGCCGTGCAACGATTAAAGTGGTGCATCAGAATTTCTGGATTGCCTCCGGATCGAATATCGCCGGCGTTGTATTGGGCGCGATGGGCTTCCTGTCTCCGGTAGCCGCCGGACTCATTCACATTGTCCATACAGTAGGCGTTCTGGCAAATTCGAGCCGCCTGCTGTTCTATGAGCCGCCGCGGCTGATTTCTGAAACGTCTGCTGTAAAAACGCTGCCTTATGAATCGGATGACCCGGCGCAAAGCAATCTTGCTGAAATAAAAGCGATAAAAAAAGTTGAGATGATCGTGCAGCCGTTTTCAACGCTGATTCCCAATCTGGAGCTTGAGAATAAGAAATCGCGTCTGAATCCAGCAAATTAAATGTCATTCTGAACGCCCTGTCATTCTGAACGCAGTGAAGAATCTCTGTCTGTCATCACCGGGATTCTTCGCTCCGCTCAGAATGACAGGCTGCGGAAATGTCATTCTGAAAGCCCTGTCCCCGTCATTCTGAACGCAGTGAAGAATCTCTGTCTGTCATCACCGGGATTCTTCGCTCCGCTCAGAATGACAATGTCACTCCGATTTGACAAAGTAAAACTACCCCAGAATCAATTTCTGCGGGTCGCACTGCTCTCTCAGGATTTTGAGTTCGCGGGGCGTGGGCGGCGGCGTTTCCCTCGCCCTTGAAATATCAATTTCAAAGCCTGTTTTGTCGAGAACTTGCCGCGGCGTCACCCCCGGATAGTATTCTCTCAGATACATCTCTTTTGTCTCTTCCTCAAAGCCCATGACAGCCATGTTTGTAACGACCGCCCAGGGACCGCCGCCTCCGAGTCCGGCATTTTTTCTGCCTTCGGGACCGTCTAACCAGCCCGCGCTGGTCATGTAGTCTAATTTTTGAACAAATTTCCGTTTCTCATGCTGCATGAAGATAATTGTCCGATTCACAAAAGAAGCCACGTCTGCCGCGCCGCCGCTGCCGGAAAAGCGCACCGCCGGTTTTTCATAGTCGCCGATCACGGTGGAATTGAGATTTCCGTAGCGGTCAATCTGCGCCGCACCGAGAATGCCCACCACGTGAGCGCCGGTAAAACGGTTCTGCATGGTGGCAAACGCGTCTGCCAGACTCCCGTTGACCGAAGTTCGGAACATGACTCGCGGGTCGGCGACAGCCAGCGGCACTTCCTCCAACTGTGAGTCAATCGCGCCGGTTTCAAAAAATATGACGCTGTTGGGCGCGCTGATGTGCTTGCCTGCCATTGCCGCGAGCATGGAAATTCCCGTGCCGCAGAAAACAATATCACCGTCCCGGATTTCTCTTGCTGCGGCAATCGCCATCATTTCTCTGGGTGAATAGTCCATCGCGTTTTTATCTCCTGTCCAAATTCACGGCATAGCCGGTTCGGGGATCGGCTTTGATGCTTTGCAGCCGCTCCTTTCCCGCCAATTCTGAAAATTCCCGGTGATTGCTCACGCCGTAAACAAATTTCTCAAGATAGGTTTTGAATGACTCATCTTTCTGTGCGTATTTTGAGTAATCGCTGAGGTATGCCGGATCGTAGTCATAATACCGGTAGCACGCGGTGGGATAGGCACCGAAAGGAACATGCACCACCGCATCCACGCAGAAAAAAGGAATCTGGTTGAGGTCGGGATTTTGTCTCATCTCGTCTGTATCCGCCAATTCCTCGCAGGTGAGAATCACATGCTTTGAGGCTTTTATCTGCTCCACATCTGTAAACGGAAGCCCTTCTATTCTTGCGGTTCCCTGTCTGTCGGCTTTCTGCACATGAACAATTGCTACATCTGTATGAATCGCCGGAACTAAGACCAATTTCTCAGCATCTCCCCATGAGCCGAAAGGATTTTCCACGACTCGGAGTTTGTAGTCCGGGAGTCTGGGGTCGGCTTTTCTCATTTCACGTGAAAATCCCCATTTCTCAATAATATCCGTGCCTAAGCCGGAACGGGTCGGCAGGAAGGGAACGCCCATCGCGCCGGCGAGAAAGCGTAAGGTCATCTGATAATTGGAGTAGTCTTCTACCTGAAGGCTTCCTTCCTGAACCGCTTTTTTAAATCTGATGCAGGTGGAGGCAAATCTGCCCGTGCCGCCGTAGGCAATTTCCAATTTTGCGAGACATCCGCCGCCCACGAGTTCATCCATGCCCTGACCGTTGGAATGGGCATAGAGATGAAGCCCTTTGATGCGCTGACGGATGATTTCATAGACGGCAGCCATGGGATTCCGATTCAGTGTAAAGCCGCCGATGGAGATATGGCAGCCTTCGGCAACATATCGCCGAACAGCCTCCGACAAATCCATCACTTTGTCAGAATTAGTATTCATATAGATAAACTCCGTTGATTTTATGCAAAAATAAACAGGTAGGACGGGGTTACGTCCCCGCCGTTAATTGTGTATCAACAGGCGGCGGGGACAGTCTGTTTTCAGCCCGGGGATCCCTACCATCTCCTATTTAACTGAGTCATCCCATCCTCTGAGATGATAGTAGTCTTTTAACATAAAATTGATTTCTTCTTTGCTGACGGCATGTCCGGTTTTTTCAAGCTTTTGATGCAAGGCTTTAGGCAATTGCTCATCTTCGGCGTTCATACCTTCTCTGAGATTGAATCGGCGCACAATGTCTGATACTGACGATGCGATTTTTTCCAGCACAGATTTTTCTGCGGGGATGCCGGTAGTCTTGTGAATGATCTCCGCGAGTTTTTCCCAAGGGTACAAATCCCGGTAGAAACGGCACAGAATCAGCGTGTCAAACAGCGTGAGCCGGTCTTCAAAGTCAATAAACAGTTTTGCTTTGTCTTTTACTTGCGCCGGGTCAATCATGCCGCTGAGTTCCGGCTTGTAAAACGTGCTTCTCAGATGGCAAGCGCCCCGATCCGAAGTGGCGTAAGCCAATCCCATGCCTTTCAGCACTCGCGGGTCGTAACCCGCAGGCTCCATGCCCTTGACATGCACGGCTATGTCTTCAAGCCCCCATTCTTTTGCGGCAAATTTTATGCCTTCTGAAAGTACAGCGCCGATGTCTTCTTTTCGGGCGATTTTACGGAGCAGTTCGGCAACAGCGTCAGCGTCTCCGTAGTTAATCTTGTAGTCAATCTTTCCACGCGTGGACGCTTCAATCGCAAATGCGCACAGATTGCCTGCCGTAATGGTGTCCATGCCGAGCCGGTCGCAAATGTCGTTTAAATAGATGATTTCTTCGATGCTGTCAATGAGACAAAGCCCGCCGAAGGCATAAATCGTTTCATATTCGGGTCCTTCTAACCTAAGTCCGGCATGACGCCCCGAGCGAACAGTCGTCATACGGGCGCATGCCATAAAGCATTTGAGACAGGCTTTAGGTTTTACATCACACTGACTGTGAAGCGCATCCGCGCCGATTTTTTCCCAGTGTTCGCAAGTGCCTTCGGACCAGTAGCGGGTAGGAAAGGCTTTGGCATTGTTCATGATTTTGACCATCATCGGCGTTCCCATGTTTTTATACGCCTGAACTCCGGGATTGTCTTTTGCTTGTCCTGCCAATTTTTTCGACATTTCCCGGATTCCGTTTTCGTCAAAAAGCGGGCGTTTCCGGTTGCCTTGAAATACCAATGCCTTGAGTTTTTTCGCGCCCATCACCGTTCCCACGCCGGTTCTGCCTGCGGAACGCCAGTAGTCATTCTCTATGACCGCAAAGCGCACGAGATTTTCCGCAGCGGGTCCGATGACGACTGCACCGGGCTTTTTATATGCCGGTTCGGAAAGCGCAAATCGCTCTTTCACCGCATCTTCAGCCTGAAAGGTGTCCATCCCCCAAATATCTCCCGCGTCATGAAATACAACGCCTTCAGGATGAACGGACAGAACTGTAGGCTCTGCGGCTTTTCCCTGTATAACGACTGCATCGAAACCCGCTGAGTCAATGGCTTCGGGAACGCGTCCGCCGGAGTAGGATTCCGAGTATAAGCCGGTTTGCGGAGACTTGGTAAACACGCCGTAACGGGATGAACCCCATACAGAACTGCCCGCCGCGGGTCCCGTGGCAAAGATGAGACAATTTTCCGGTGCAAGCGGGTCAACGCCTGCGGGATTCAGCGTACAGAGCAAATAAGATGCGAGTCCTTTGCCGCCGAGATAAGTCTCCAGAATCGCATCTTCCACTGTTTCAATGCGGTATGTTTTTTCACTCAGATTTATTTTTAAAATTCTTCCGTAAAATCCGTACATGATTTTTTGTCTCCTGATGGAAAAGGAAAAGTTATTAAGCCAGCAGATTGAAAAAGTGTAGTGATAGAAGTAGTGATTCGGAAATGTCATTCCGAACGAAGTCTCTCCTGTCATTCCGAACGAAATGAGGAATCTAAGATTTCTCGCTACGCTCGAAATGACATTTCCTACTACTCAGATAACTAATGACTAAAACCCCAAATATGCCTCGCGGACTTTGGGGTCTGCTTCCAAGTCTTTTCCCGTGCCTTGATTTACAATCCGCCCGTTTTCAATCACATAGCAGTAGTCCGCAATTTTCAGGGTTTGGTGGACATTCTGTTCTACAAGAAATATGGTCAGTCCCAGACCGTGCAGTTCCTGAATCACCTGAAACATCTCATTGACGAGAATGGGCGCAAGTCCGAGACTCGGCTCGTCAAACATGATGAGCTTGGGGTCCTGCATCAGCCCGCGGGCAATTGCCACCATCTGCTGTTCACCGCCGGAAAGCGTTTCCGCCAACTGATTGCGCCGCTCGCTCAGGCGCGGAAAGAGTTCATACACCCGTTTGAGATTTTTTTCTCTTTTCTCTTTTGCCCGCCTGAGATAAGAGCCGATGATCAGGTTTTCCTCAACGCTCATTTTGGGAAACAACTGCCGTCCCTCAGGCACCAGCGTAATGCCGCAATCTGCCACTTCATGCACCGGCAGCTCGCTGATAATCTGTCCTTCATACTGAATCTGACCGGTTGTGACGGGCAAAAGACCGCAGATGGATTTCAGCGTCGTTGTCTTGCCCGCGCCGTTCGCGCCGAGCAATGCCACGAGTCTGCCGCTTTCCACCGAAAAGGAAATATCCCAGAGCGCACGGGTATCTCCATAGTAAACCGAAATATTTTCAACATCTAAGACATTCATAATATCTCCATTTCAGGGGTTCGGGGTGAGAGGTCAGGGGGGGAAATCGCCCCTGCCTCTAACCTCTCACCTCTGACCCCTCACCCCCCAAATACGCCTGAACCACCTGCGGGTCTTTTGCTACCTGTTCCGGTTTTCCCGCGGCAATTTTTCGCCCGAAATTTAAGACGACCACCCGGTCGCTGATGCTCATAATGACTCGCATGATATGTTCCACAATCAGAAT
>DZCT01000013.1:15673-23018 GCA_022736535.1 Desulfatirhabdium butyrativorans
GTCGCCCGTTCCCGCTGGTGATAGCGGCAGAATGAGGCGATAATCACATTTTCCAGCACGGTGAGACCGGGAAAAGGTTTGACGACCTGAAATGTCCGTCCGATGCCTCTCTCAGCAAGCTTGTAGGGCGGCTTCCCGCTGATATTCTCGCCTTTGAAAAAGATGCGTCCGTGGGTCGGCGCGTAGTATCCGCTCACGATGTTGAACATGGTCGTCTTTCCCGCGCCGTTGGGTCCTATCAGCCCGATGATTTCCCCCGGATAAATCTCAAAAGAAACATCGTCAACTGCATGAAGTCCGCCGAAAGCTTTTGTCACCGAATCTATTCTCAAAATCGGATCACTCATGGCTTTTGTCTCCTTTCTCCGTGTCATTTCCTGCCGGCGGATTCAGTGCCAAACCTTTTCGCAGAGCCTGCCGTGCGCCCGCATAGCCGGTCATCGTCCCCCAGAGTCCGTTGGGCATGAATATGACGCTCACGGCAATGAGCAATCCGAGAATGATGAGATAAAGCACCTGATAATCAGAGAGATATGCCCAGAAATAAGTTTTAAAGAGAAAAATAAGAATCGCGCCGATCACAGGACCGAGTAAAGTGCCGAGTCCGCCGAAAACTGCCATGACAACAGCCTGATCCGTTACCAAATCGCCAAGCACCGAAGCCGGATCAATGAAGGTAATCCAGTAGGCATACATGCCGCCGAGAATGCCTGTGGGAACGGCTGAGAGAATAAATGCCTGAATCTTGATTTTTGTAGGATTGAGTCCCAGCGCCATCGCGCCGGATTCATCTTCCCGAATGGCTCTGACTTTCAAGCCGAAAGAGGCGCGTTCCATGAGAAACCAGTAGAGCAGAAAGGTTGCTGTTACGATGCCGAGCATCAGCATGTAGAAAAACTTGGGGTTCAGAAAAGGCGGCAGACGCATTCCGTCAGGTCCGCCGGTAACCTCCAAAACCAGCGCAACCTGTTGCACTGCACGGGACAGCGCCCATGTCGCAATGGCAAAATACGCGCCTTTGAGCCGCAGGGTCGGAAGTCCGGCAAATAGTGCAACTATACCCGCAACTGCGCCGGCGGCGGGCAGCGCAAAGGGAAAAGACCAGCCGGAACGCATCATCAGAATGGCGGTTGTGTACGCGCCGATACCGAAGAATACGCCGTGTCCGAAATTCAGATAGCCGGTATATCCGGCAAGCACATCCCATGCGATTGCCAGCCCGATCCACATGAAAGCTTCTGTAATGATGCGAAGCACAAAGGCGTCGTCTGTTATTACCGGCAAAATCAGCAGGATGGAAAGGATTGAGGCAAACCACACTATATTTCGATGTCGCATAGTCATACTCCTTTCGCAAACATGCCTTTGGGCGATACCAGCAATACTACATAGAGAATCGCAAAAACCGCCAGCAGCGTATAACTCGGATTGAAATAGATGAGAAGAAAAGACTGAACTAATCCCAGAAAAAACGCCGCCCACGGAACGCCGCTCAGATAACCCATACCGGCAAGTACGACTACAAAGAATGAGAATACCGTATAATCGCCGCCCATCTGCGCGCTGATGGAAAAGATACAGCCGATCAGCACGCCGGACATGGCGCTGATGCCCACGTAAATTCCGTAAACATAGGAACTCGTGCGTTTCGCGTTCACGCCCATGAGTCCGGCAGCGTCATGGTTCTGGGCAAGGGCGCGGACCGCCAGTCCGAAATCGCTTTTTTTCAGTAAGTAATGAAGCATCAATGTGATGGACAGGGCGTAAATCAAGCCGGCAAAACGAATGACCGGAATGGTTACAAAAAAACTTCCGCTTTCCAGAAAAAAGGAATTTGCTGACAGCGCGGAAGGAATCGAATGACTGTAAAATCCGAATACAGTCAGTCCTAATCCTTTGAACATCAAGCCCAGCCCGAAAGTGAAGACCAATCCCATGAGAAGGGGATTGCCTTTTTTGCCGCTGAGGACGCGGTGAATCACCGGCTGAAACACAAAGCCGATGACGGCAAATACAATAAAAACAAAGGGCAGAAGGAAAAAAGGGTCCCATTGCGTCCAGAGGTTGAGGTAGAATCCCAGAAACGCTCCCAGCATGATCCATTCGCCCACCGCAAAGTCAATGACGTGCATGACGCCGTAGGCAAGAGAAAATCCGATGGCAATGGTGACGTAAATTCCTCCGATCAGAAAGCCGTCCACAATGGCTTGCGGTAGCAAAAGCAGCATAGTTTTTCTCCGATAGTTTTTCCCGGTTTCGATAGTCAGAAGACCGAAAATCCCGCCTTGAGAGGCGGGCTGTTAGGTTCTTGCTCCCACGCTCCGCGTAGAACGAGTTTTCAACTCGTTTTACACTTCCTTTACACCCTAACCCTAAAGCGGGTTAAAAACCCGCTCTACTTATGTCCAGCGTGGGAGCGAGATATCCCGAAGAACTTAACAGCCCTGTCCCTTGAGGGTGTTGTAGGGGTAAGCCCCCGTACTTACCCTCTTAATCGGGTAACCGCACAGAGGGCAGCCACAGGGGGCTGCCCCTACAGAAGATATATCTCTGCTACCGCTCTCCCCAAGGTTTCATGGGATATTGCGGTGCGGCTTCCGCATCTTTTTCAGGTCCTACGATAACGACTTTGCCGTTCTGAATCTGAATCGTCAAAGGCGTGATGCCGATATTGGCGTGGTAGTATTCGCCTTCTTTTGCAAACTTCAGTTTTCCGTAGAATGTCTCAATTTCAAGTTCTTCCAAAGCTTTGATCAAAGCTTCCCGATTGGCTTCGGAAAGGGGCGGTACAGCTTCGATTTTCTGCAAAGCCGCCTGAAAGGCAATGCCCGCAGTTGAAGAACCCGCCTGTGTGTAGTCTGCCGGAACTTTGAATGCCTCCTCGGCTGCTTTTCCGTAACTTGCCGCATCGGGCCAGAGCATGTCGCTTTTGGCGTGAACCGAACTCGTCCAAACAGATGCGCCGAAGACCTGTTCCGCATCTTTGCTGAGTGATTCGATGAACGCAGGTTCGGTTACGCCGTAGTGCATGAGCAGGGCTTTGGGCGTGTAGTTAATCTGACGCAGCGATTTGACAAGATTAATCAGTTCTTCGTCATGTCCGCCGAAGGCAACCAGATCGGGGCGCAAGACTTTGACAGCCGACATAAAAGGCGTCAGGTCCTGTCCGGAGGGTACAATATTGAATTTCAACACTTTTATGCCGAGCTTTTCCGCCGCGTCTTTGAAAGCTTCTGCTGTGGCTTTGGAAAAAGTGTCGTTTGAGCCGAGAATGACCGCAGTTTTGGGCGCGGGATTCAGCTTGGTAAGGGTCTCAATGGGCGTTGCGCCTGTGTAGTTGACCGGCGGAACGGTGCCGAAAGTGTAGAAAAACTTCTGTTTCCAGATCATGGGCGATTCTGCGGAGCCGGTAATCATGGGGATTTTGTATTTCTCCAGAACCGGCGCGACCGCCAGCGTAACGCCGGAAGAATAGGGCCCCAGAACAAAGTCAACTTTTTCCTGCGTCGCGAGACGCTCGGCGGCGGATGCGCCCTGAGACGGCTCGGACTGTGCATCTGCGTAGAAAAGTTTCACGGTGTATTTTTTGTCTTTGATCTGAATGCCGCCCTGCGCGTTGACCGCGTCCGCCCAGAGATCATAGCCGCGTTTGGTGACGTTTCCGCCCGTGGCAAGGTCGCCGGAAAGCGATGTGATAACGCCTACTTTGAAGAAATCTCTGGCTTCTTCCGCGAGCAGCGGATTTGCCGCAAAAAGCGTGAAAATAAGTACCGCAATGAGACAATGTTTCATTTTTTTAGGTCTCCTTAGAATTTTAAATATTGACTGCTTACCTGACCGCATTAATCCTGCTATTTCTGATTGTTCCGTAGGGGCACGCCGCCGGCGTGCCCCTACATTTTAATGTGGTCATAGACTACGTTCCTGTCGGGGAATGCTGTCATAAAAGTAAAATGCGATATGTTTCGGCAGATTCGTATTCAGAATTTTATTTTTTATCGCATCTGACTGAGCCGTTCTGAGTTTGACTACCAGCAACAGTCTGCCGGTGCTTTTATCCCGATGAAAAACTTTATCCAGAACGCCCTTCTGATGGCGGGAAAGTATCGCCATGATGTCCTGAAAGGACTCAGGTTTTCCGCTTTCCGACTCATTTTCAAAAATCACATAACTGTAAGCAGAATCAAAATTCTGCCGAATTTCGGTAAAAGAAGTCGGCGTGGGGGAAAACCGGATTTCCATATCATTTTTCAAGGGCGGTAAAGCCTTCCTCCATGATGGCAAGTCCTTTTTCCAATTGCTCATCGGTGATCACCAGCGGCATCAGCACCCGGATATTGTTGCTGTGACTGCCGCAGGCAAGAAGGATCAGTCCTTTTTCATAACAGAATTTGACAAGGGCTTTTGCCTCATCGGTCCCGTGCTTTTTTGTCTCACGGTCTTTGACCAATTCCAGCGCCAGCATGGGTCCCATTCCCCGAACATCCCCGATCACTTCAAATTTTTTTTTAAATTCCTCAAAACGCTTTCTGAGTTTTTCGCCCAATTTTACGCCGGTTTCAAGCAGATTTTCTGTTTCAAAAATCTCCATGACCGCCAGCGCGGCGCGGCAGGAAATCGGATTGCCGCCGTAAGTGCTTCCGATGCCGACCGAATGAACGGAATCCATGATTTCTTTCTTTCCGACCACCGCGCTCAGGGGCATACCCGCGGCGAGACTTTTGGCGAGCGTGGTCAGATCAGCCTCGATGTTCCAATGTTCCATCGCAAACATTTTGCCGGTTCTGCCGATGCCGGTCTGAACTTCGTCCGCGATAAACAGCACGCCGTTTTCCTCGCATATTTTTTTGAGTTTGGGGAAATATTCCGGCGGGGGCGTGATAAAGCCGCCTTCGCCCTGAACCGGCTCTGCGATGATCGCTGCGGTGGATTCCGCGGCAACGGTGGTGATGAAAAACTCCCTGAGATAATCCGCACAGGCTGTGTCGCAGCCCGGATATTTCAGACCGAAGGGACAGCGATAGCAGTAGGCGTAAGGCGCATGATAGACTTCCGGCGCAAAGGGACCGAAACCGAATTTGTAAGGTTTGACTTTGCTCGTAAGCGTCATGCAGAGCAGGGTTCTGCCGTGAAAGCCGTTTTCAAAAGAGATAATTGCGGGTCTTTTGGTGTAGTAGCGGGCAATTTTCACGGCGTTCTCGACCGCCTCCGCGCCGGTGTTGATAAAAAAAGCGGCTTTGGGCGAATTTCCCGGCACTGCCACGCAGAGTTTTTCCGCCAGCCTTACCGCAGGCTCGTAAGGCAGCACCATGAAACAGGTGTGCGTGAATTTCTCTGCCTGATCTTTGATGGCAGCCACGACTTTGGGATGGGAATGCCCGACGTTCATCACCGCTATGCCGCCGGCAAAGTCAATATATTCCCGTCCTTCCACGTCATAGACCATCGCGCCCGAGGCGTTTTTGACGTAACAGTTGGTCCCGCTTGCATATCCTTTGGCGATCACCTTTTCCCGCAATTCGCTCAGATATGCTGTTGTTACAGACTGCATAAAGAAAACTCTCCTTTCAATCCTGAAAATCCTGCCAATCCTGAAATTTCTGATCCTGATTGTTTCTTATGCAATATGGATGCCAAGTGTGTTTTGAATTTGTAGGGGCATGCCCAGTCTCCGGACAATGAACCCCGTAGAGACGCACGGCCGTGCGTCTCTACAGATTCCCGGCAAGCATTGCGGGAGGAGGGCAGGCCAGCGGCGTGCCCCTACGGAATATGAATTGTTTGATTTATATTTGAATCAATTTTGAATATAATCAATTAAAATAAAACAATATTCATATCTGATTCTTTTAAGAATCAAATATCATAATTGAAAATATAAATAAAAAACAGAATGATAATTGAAAATTCTGATACATTATCGAATCAGAATGCGGGAGATATTTAATAAAAGAAATGAGAGGAGGGTTGTTCTTCCCCGGACTGTCATTTCGACGAACGGGGTGAGGAGAAACCCTGTAATTGAGAAGTGAGAAGTGAGAAGTGAGAAATAAATGCTTCTCAATTCTCAATTTCAAAGATTTCTCGCTCCGCTCGAAATGACAGTGCCGGAGAAAACTCCCCGACCCCTCAAAAAAATCTAGAAGGTGTTTGAAAAATACGGACAGGGGAGTTTTCCCGCTTTTTTTAAAAGGAAGAAAGGCGGAAACCCCCCTTTTTTAAAGGGGGGCAGGGGGGATTGAACCCCCGGACGCGGAAATCCCCCCGGCCACCCTTTAAAAAAGGGGGAAGACCGATTTTTCAAACACCTTCTACAGATTCAAATTCAAAGCGAAATGTGAAATTCTCTCATTTCGGACTTTTTCACCCGAGTCATTTCCGGGACTGCTTACGGGAGCAGTCATCGGGCAGAGTCGGCATGAATCTCTTTACAATAGACATTTTCGGAAATAAAAAAAGGTTTCTCGCAAAGCACGCAAAGGGCGCAAAGGAAAAAAAGACAGAAAGTTTCCGATCCGCAACTTTCACCGGCTTTGCAGTCTTTTTACAATCTTTCCGGTTTCAAAATCCCATACCATAATCGTATCCTTGGAGCTTGCAATGACGAATTTCCCGTCGGAACTGAAATACATGTAACCGACAGACTCAAGAGAAGAAGCGGATTCAAGAAGACTGCGGTCTTTGACAACACTTTTGCCTGTTTCTATTTCAAACAGTTGGAAAAAACATGAAATTGTCCGTGAATCACCCATCTCCAAACCCGGTCTGCTGACCATAAACGCCAATAAAACATATTTCTCATCAGGACTCAAGGCATAATCTTGAAAATAGGTATAGGTCGGCTCTTCTCCGTAGTCCCGCTTGTCGTGAGCATAACAGGGATCATCCTCCTCAGTGTGAGAAAAGACCTCTCTGCCGGTTTTCCGGTCATAGATTTTCAAGGTGTGGGAGGAGACTCTCTCAGCTCTGTATTTTGACAAGACAGGTTCCGATCCCGGGTTTTTGGGGAAATTCCCCATGGGGAGTTTCCCGGGACTGCTTAAAATTTCCCGAATTTTGTCAGGAGAATCAAAGGTTTTTCTGTATTCTCCGATTTCAGAGACCGTGTTCCGGACACTTGCGTAGAGGTATTTATGACCTTGGGCTGAAGCAGTATAATACCGAATCTCTATTGTAATAATGCAAATAATCTGTATTGCAATAATGTAAATAATCTGTTATACAGAAGATGATTTTTCAGACCGCAATTTTGCCGAAAAGGAGACATATAAAAATGCTGAAAAGAGACTATGAGATATCGGAAAGCGCCGAAGAACTTCTTAACATGATGAAAAATGAGAAAAAA
>DZCT01000369.1 GCA_022736535.1 Desulfatirhabdium butyrativorans
CCGCCCGCACGAGATAAAACAGGTGAATCGGATAATCTTTCTCCAGTTCCGTCACCGCCACGTAACGGTCGTCCCGGTATTCCTCATGAATCACATTTGCCTGCTCTCTCAGCCGCCAGATCGGATTCCCTTCCATTTTAATGTCATCCAATTTGACGCTGTGCATGAGATTCTGATTCTCGATTTCAAAGCCCGCAGGCACCAGATCAACAATCAGCGCATCAGGCAGCCATTCCGAGGCATTGATCCGCAGATGCACCAGCAGCAGGTCCCCGACATTGAACTCGGTCTTTTTAATAAAATTTCCTTTTGTATCATACAGCTCACGCAGAACCGAAATCTTCGAGTCATCTTTCGGCGGCGGCGTTTTCGTGTAGCCGTTGATGATCGCTGAAGTGTAGAGAAACCCCGGCGTTTCAGAGACAAAAGTAATGCCGTCTGCAATGTCTCTGACTTTCGGGCTGAAAACATAAGTCCCTTTTTTCTCCAGAACAGATTCCTTGCCCCCGACGGTAAGGCGTCCTTTCCATTTCTGTCCCGCTCTGCCTTCCAGCGTCAGCCCGGCTTTGAAAACAGCAAATTGCTCCTGCGTACTGAGCCATTCCCGATGATGCAGTTCTTCTTCCAGATCAAGCATCATCAGTTCAAAGCCCTCCACCCCGTCTTTTTTATTTTCAATGAAAAAGGCAAGGGTCAGCGCGAGATCACGCATCAGACTTCCGTAATCGCCCCAGTATCCGTAGCGGGCGCAGCGTTTCTGCGCGGCTGATTTGAAGGCTTCCGCACTGCGCTTTTCATCTCCCTGTTTTTCAAGGGCAAAGGCAAGATGCGCCAACGGCAGCCCCGAACCGGCTTCTTCCCGGTGATTGTCGTAAAGCGTCCGCAATGTTCCTAAATCCACCCACCGTTCCGCCTGTGTCAGCAGATAAGCCGCATAGCTTTTTACGGCAAAATCAAGATGGGCTTTTTCGCTCTGACTGCTGTAAGCGTACAAAGGCTCATCCTCGCTGCTGTTCAGATACTGACTGAGACGCTCCAATGCGTTGTTCGTCATCTGCTCGGACACATTTATGCCTGCTTTTTGGGCATTTATCAGAAATTCCGTCACATAAGCGGTGAGCCATGGCACTTCCGGGCTGCTTTTGCTCCACAGTCCGAACCCGCCTGATGCCAACTGCATGGCTGATATGCGTTCAACCGCCTTATCTAACCAGTTCATCCGGTCTTCCAGACTGACCGGGGGCAGTCTGTATTTCTGAATGTTTTCGGGCGTGGCGGAAAGCAGCGGAAATGCCCGGCTCGTGGTCTGCTCCAGACATCCGTAAGGATACGAAATCAAGCCCCGCATCGCGCTCCGAATATCCAAAGGAATCACCGTAGAAATTTTCACATCCGCCTCAACGGTGTTGGGAATCAGGTCCTCAACTAAGGAGTTGTCGAGGTTGAAGGTCCGAGGTTCGGGGTTCGGGGTTTCACCTCGCACCTCATCACTTGCTCCCGCGCTCTGCGTGGGAACCGCGGCGCCGGATTTCTCAGTCGTCGCGGGCTTCGGCTCTGGCACAAATGCAAGCTTTCTTTCCGAAGAAGCCGGTGAGGCAGTTTCACCTCTCACCTCTGACCCCGCACCCCTGACCTCATCACTTCCGCCCTCTGCCGGCGGTCTGAGAATCTTGCGAACTTTGCGGGCAATCGCCGGATAAGCGGGACGGATGCCGAGTTTCCAGTCGCGTTCCAGCGCAATGCCCTCGCCTTTCAGAAAAAGCCGGATAACAGCAGATGCAAAACCGCAGTCTGCCGAGGCTTTTACAGGAAAGCGCAGCGTGGTTTTTTCCTGATCCGCGAGTTGCAGGGTTTGATTGCCCTTTTCCAGCGCCAGGGGATTTTCTGCGGTCATGGCAAGGCTCAACTGCTGATCTTTTCCGCTGAGATTGTGAACATCCAGCGTGAGTTCGCTCTGATCCCCGGGCGAAAGAAAACGCGGCATTGCCAACTGCGTGACCGTGGGCGCAGCCACAATGACTTCAGATTCCGCAGAGCCGAAACTGTCCGTACCGAAAGCCACAGCCATGAGCCGCACTTTGCCGTTGAAATCCGGCATATCAAAGGTAATCAGGGCTTCGCCTGCCTCGTCAAAAGCCACCGGCGCCTGAAACAGCGACAGCAGTTTCACTTCGCTGTCAGGCTTCTTTCCGCCGGAATCTTCGTCTCCGCCCCAGCGGATGGTTGCGGCTTTCCCGTCCATGGTTTCAATTACTTTGCCGTAAATATCATAAAGGCTGACATGATAGCTTCTCGGCTCAAAAAACCAGCCGAAAGGATCAGGCGTTTTAAATTCCGTGATATTCAGAATCCCCACATCCACGGCCGCAAGGGTGAAAAAGACTGTGGGGTGAGGGGTGAGGGGTGAGGGGTGAGGGGGTTGCTCACCCACCTCTGACCTCTGACCCCTGACCTCTGACCCGATTTTCAATTTCACTGTCAGGGGACCCTGGGACGCGGCTTTTTTCGGAGCGTCAATTCGGATGTCCAATTTCCGGTCTGAACGGTCCAGGGGAAGATGAATAATGCCCAGCGCTCGGTTGGGCGTGATCTTTTCCGCCGCGTCCGCGGGGCGGAACACCGTCGCACTGATATAGATGTTATGCGTGTTCCATCTTTCCGAAACGGGAATGCTGACAACCGTGCCTTTTGCCGAAACTTTCAGGCGTTTGCTCCACAGCAGTTCTTTGCTTTCCACCAGCACCGCGGCGTCTCCGTCATGGGGCGGCGTTACCGTGAGCTGAATCGTGTCTCCGCTTCGGTATGCGGGTTTATCCGTGCTTAACAGCACCTTGTCTGGACGGGCTGCCGCACCTTCGCTTTCCCCGTCATAACGCCATCGGTGTCCCACATAAAAACGGATGCTCGTTGACAGTCCGGTTTCAGGGTCTTTGACGGCAAACACATACTGCCCGTTTTCCAGATGAAGCGTGTAAGGTTTGGGCTTTCCGGGTTCCAGATTCAATGTCTCGGTGAGAACCTGATAATTTTTTTCCGCATAACGATGATGCCAGACATCTTCATCCGAGGAATACTCCCAGAAATAATCCCGGTCTTCTTTTGTCACATCCACCATCAGATTTCGGGCAGAAAGAAGCAATCCGTCAGTTCCGCCCTTTTTATAAGAACAGTTTACGATTTCAAAATTCACAGGACCTTCATCCGCCGACCCGTCTTTGAAAAGCGGACGGATACCGATCAGCGTTTTTGCCGGAAAAACCGTCTGCTCGATACGCCGGGTGACGGGGCGTCCGCCGCTTTCATACAGATTGACAATCGCCCGCAGGGAAAGCGGGCTTCTGATTTCTTTCCAACGGCTTTCAACCGTCAGCGTTGTCTTGCCCTGTTTGTCCAGAACCTGCTCTTCCAAATCCCAGAAATCTTTGTAATCTTTATCTTTAATATCTCCGAACTCAAAACCTTTCAGATTGCCGAACACCTCACGTTTGGCTTTGACGATCACCCGCCCGTCTATCGCATTGCCGTCTGCAGGCGCGCCGTAGAGATATTCCCCTGAAACCGCAATCTGCACATCGGCCTCGGGTCCCGCAGCCTCTTGAGACAAAGCGCTCAGATCAAGTTTCATGCGTTCCGGCAGAAAATCCTCCACATGAAATTCATAGTAACCTGCCGGTATTTCAGAAGCAGGATTGTCCCTGACTTCCAGATGCCACAGACCGGTCTGGGCATCGCCGGAAATTTGCAGTTCGGTTTGATAGTAAAGGTGAGAGGTGAGGGGTGAGGGGTGAGGGGGGGCTGACCCCTGACCGCTGACCCCGTGCCTCTGACCCGCAGCTTCACCTGAAAACTGATGCCAGACAAAACTCCGGACTTCTTTGCCGTCCGGGCGGAAGAGCTTTGCGTTGAGGGGCATCGGCGATGTCGTCTTGCCGTCATCATCTCTCAGCAGGGCTGACACAATCATTTTTTCTCCGGGGCGGTACAGGTCCCGGGGGCTGTAAACAAAAACTTCTGTGGGTGTGTAAGGACGGTCGCTGAAATCAAATTCGCTTAAATCCAATGCCGGCATATCAAAGGATAAAACCGTAACATGATCGCCGGCCGCGGCTTTGATGAGATAAACATCTTTCATCGTTTTATCATAGCGGAAACAGCCCTCGCTGTCTGTAAAGCCTTCTTTGATGATATTTCCTTTTTCATCATACAGGGTCAGGTTGACATCAAAGAGCGGATCCCCGGTTTTGAGGGAAGCGGCAACAATAAAGGATTCATTTTCATAAATTCTGGCGTGAAGTCCGATGTCCGTGACCATAAAGTAGGTTGACTGATAACTGTAGTCATACTCTCCCGGCTCCCGCATCACAGCAAGATAAACCCCCGGCGACTGCAAAGCCGGAATGCCTTCCACCGGAATATGACAGACAGTCCGCCGGTTCGGGGGCGCATCCAAATCAAATCTGCCGGAAAAAACGAGTTCTCCGTAATGTCTTGCATTTCCAAGAACATCGTAATCTTTACGTCCGGTGCTGTCCTGCCAGTCAACAAATTCAAACAATGCTTTCTGCTCGTCATTCAGTCTGAAAAATTCGAGGTCAACTGCCGGCACATTCACAGTGACCACCGGCAAGCCCTGCGTCATTTTGGCAGGCAGCAGCAGCCCTTCGCCGGCAAAACTGACAACAGGAGAAACCTGACGGGTCACCACCGTCTGATCAACCTGCTTTTTCAGACAGTTTCCGTTTGCATTGCAGAATGTTTGCAGCACGGAAACCGCATAAGCGGTTTCCGGCTCCACATTCGGAAAATAGAGAATCCGATGGTCTTCGGAAAGCACCCATGCGCTTTTGAGCGTCTGTTCTTTGTCGCTGATACGCATAAAGTCGTCATAGCGGCGAATCGGGTCCAGCGCCTCGGAAAACAGAACCGCCACAGCGGGACCGCCCTGATACGTGCGCTCGCTGATGTCAAGAACCCGCAGTTCCGCAGGCGGCGTGACTGACGGCTTTTGAACCTTGTCGGTTTTCGGTTCGGAAGTCGTATTTGAAGCGGATTGAGCATGAATCAATGTCGCAGATATAAGCAGCAGACATAAGGAAAGGATAAATTTTTTCATATTTAATCTCCGGAAGGGAAAAGGGGGAGGGTACGGGGTTCGAGGTCAGAGGTTCGAGGCGACGCCCCGAACCCCGAACCTCTTACCCCGAACC
>DZCT01000014.1 GCA_022736535.1 Desulfatirhabdium butyrativorans
CGGCTTCTTCCAGCAGCTTTATCCTCCGCAGGTTGTTCTCTATCAGGTCGTCATAGGCTGATAAGACAGAGGCGATTTTTTGCTGCGTTTCGAGCGGGGGAATTTTAAATTTATATTTACTAATGATATCAGGCGTCACTGCCGGATATGTTGCCCCTTGTTCGTTTGAGACAAGATATTGAGTAAAAGAATGAAGATTTATCAAATAGAAAAGAAATCTGCTGTCAATTTTAGCTCTTATCGGAGATAATACTGCAAAACCGGTTGATGCAATTGTATTCTCATCAACTTGTTTAAAGTAATAAAATGAACGTCTTCCGGGGCGAACTGTAGATATTATTGAATCCTCATCTGATATAATTCTTTTCGCTCTGGAAGGCGCATCTTTAAGAGGCATTTCATTAACATCATTCAAAATATTCGTGCCTACCGAGCTAATATCAATATATTTTATTGTCTCTATTTCTGCATTATTCTTTATAGATTTCTTATTAAGTTCAGCGACATCATCTAATTTGACTTCTTTCCAGTCCATATCCCCAACTCCTCAAAATCCGCCTTAATCATTTCCGCCAATTCAACCGCCGCCTTATTTCATTTATCCGAATACCGCCTCTTCTCCCGATTTTCAAGCCATTGCCGGATTTCTGCTGATCTCCGAATTGATGATTTGTAACATGACAGCCATTATTTTACCAAGCTGTTCTATATAATATTCTCTGACATCTATATACAGTTTGTCATCTAATTTCAGAAATCTCCAGTTGGTCCCCGTTGTGACAATACCGAATACCGCATTGATCCGGTTTCCTTTCTGTTCGTTGAATATCCGGGCGCCTATCATTCCGGCGGCACACTGCGCCAGCCCGGATTTTATATTGTCATTTTTTGCCTCGACAATCGAAATGACAGGAGAACTGATATAAAACTGTTCTTTTGAAAGCGAAATGATATAATCGCAGACGCCGTTCAGTCCTTTTTCCTTATCAACATTGAATTCCACGCCTGAAAACAGACTGATCCGGTGATTCAGCATTTTTCTCAGTTCAATGAGAACCGGCGTCACAATCATCTCGGAGCGGGCTTTTTCCGTATGTATCGCAAGCGCCAGCGGAATGTTTTCTTTAAGTATCTCGCTTAAAAAATCGCTTATCTTCTCTTCTCCGATATCGGGAAACAAATCGGTTTCGCCTTCTATCATCAACTGAAAATTATCTTTTATTTCACTGAGGCTGTAGTCGCTGTATGCCATATCGGATATCTCCCTCTGTCTGCAAACCGTTTTGCCGATAAAACGGTTTGCAAAACCGTTTTAAAAACTGCCGTTCAGCATCTCTGAGCAAGGTCTGTCATCAGGCTTTCACAAATCATATTAAATATTTCTCAGAACAGAACCGCTGCCGAATCGGGTAATTGGTGAACATGCGCCGGGATATGGATTTTCAAAATTGAATCTGTCCGAAATATCATCAAAAAGCGATCTGAGGAACTTCACATACTGCGGATTTTTCAATACCGAGTTCCAATCCAGCGATTGAAGTGCGTTAACGCCTCCTTTTGTTTCTTTGTAAAGCTCGCTTTTCTTGGCTTTGCCTTCCGGATCGCAAAGGTATTGAAGGTAATGTTTGGGATGCCGGCTTCGCTTATTCGGATCAACTGCCCAATAAAATTTGCCTTTCGCCGCATTCAGGTAGTCTGAATCATCTGTCACCCGGAAATCTTCCACATCCGTGTTATTCCCCGATACCATTGAGTTTCGCTTTGCCCCGGCCCGTTTCAGCGCGTTCGTCTCACCGAAAAAATACGCTTCTGTCAGCGGCACAAAAAGATGAAAGGAACAATTTTCACGTACTTTTTGGAAGCACAATTCCTGTCTTTTCGGGGTCGGCCAGCGATTTTCGATACATCGAATAACAGCCTTTCGGAAACAGTCAACTACAGCTTTTTCCTGATTGGTATTTTCAAGTTCCAAATCATCAACAGCAATAGCCATGTCCGCGGGCAGGCCACGCCGCCCCGGATCCACTGCGGCAACGAGTTCACTGGCAAATTTATCTATATTTCTCTGAAATCTGGATGAAGCCGGCAACTGTAAAACATTACTTGAAGTAAATCCCGAAAATTCCTCATCAAATTTTGTTTCAAACGATATAGTGGGGAATACATTTTTTAAAGCCTTTGCGAGTGCTTTCTTTTCCATTTCTCCTGTGACAATAAGTTTAATTGTGTTCATCATCTGCTTCCGCATCCTGTTCTTGGATTGCAAAATCATTTCCGTACAGATCGCCCAGAGAGAAATACTTGAGCCATTCCGGATCCCTGATCGCATCAAGACGAACCAGTTGCTCTTCTTCATTCTGATCCATCACATACACCCGATGGGCTTCATTCTTAAATCTGTTTAGCATAAAACCTGAATGGGTGGCAAGCAGAACCGTCAAATCCCGTTCCTCGGCACGTTCCCGAAACGCGTTGATAAGCATTTTTATTGCATAAGGATGCAGACTGTTCTCCGGTTCGTCAATTCCGACGATCCCTCCGTCAGGTGCGGAACAGACCGCCATCAGGTGCAGCATGGCAGCAAGAAAACCGTTTGAAGCAAAATATACCGGTACGGGAATATCGGAATGCGGCGGATAAATTCGTATGGTTACCGTTTGCCCGGCACTTTCAAAATCAAGATCATCAAAAAATGACGGAAATGCCTCCCGGAGACCGTTTATTACAAAGTCATAACGCTCGCGCAGAGGTCTGGAGGTGTGCCAGTTCCTCAACACGGAAAAAGCATTCTGACCGCGACTGTGAAGCTCCGATTCAGAACCGGCCTGGGATCCTGATTTTCGGAGCTGCCATAAATGATAGTCGTGGTAGTTTCGGTATTGCGTCAGTATGCGAATAAAATTTTCAAGTTTCGGAGAGTCAATATTAGTAGTAAGATCATTTTTTTTGTCATAAATATCTTTCAATAAGAAGACGCTAAGAGGAGAACCGAAGTCTCCCTGAGTTACTTTCTCAACACAGATTGAATCTTCAATATATAAATTCCATTGAAGATCGGAAGTTCCAATTTTAAAAGTTGTGGGTCTATCCGGCAAATCAAGGTTGCTGATCCAATGACCGCCAGCCAGATTTATCGCCGTATCAAAACCCCGTTCAAATGTATTTCGCAGGAGTTCGATAGCCGATAAGAGCGTGCTTTTCCCGGAGCCGTTGGGACCCACAAGCAGACATACGCCGTCAGGATTAAAATCAGCAGACCGAATTTTGCGATAATTCATTATTTTTAAATGAAATCCCATAATTCATACCTTTCAACTTTTTTTACTCATGGATGTCGGGAAATGCTCCTGAATCTCCCTCAGCCGATCCTCAAAATTCGCCTCAATTATTTCCGCCGATTCAAGCGCCGCCTCATTTATCCGAATATCTCCTTTTCCCGTGCGCTTCAGCCCGTTGCCGGATTTGGCTTCACCTCATTTATTCACAATGTTGGGAAAGGCTCCGTATATTCGCACCCGCAGTTCTTCTCCCACAATCTCAAACTCAGGTTCCCTGCCGGACAGACGCCGAGACAGGCGGATAATCAGCCGGGGAATACCCGTGCCAACAGCACTCATATATCCCAGATGAGTAAGGAAATTCACAACAGCCCGGTTTCTTTCTGCGTGCATCCCGAGTTTGATATTTTCCAGCGTAACGGCATTCGGCAGCCCTCCCGGACTGCGGACTTCAAACCGGTCCGAAAACAGGAACATCCTTATCTGAGAGCCGCTCAGACTGTAATCACGATGTGCAATCGCGTTGATCATCGCCTCGCCCAGAGACTTTTCATCATACAGCCGGATGTCCTCCCGGCAAAATCCGTGTTCTATTGCCGGCGAGCGGATGTTGCGTCTCAGGAAAATCCGGACTTCCTCGATCATCTGAGGAAGACGTCCTGTGATCTCGTGACGGTCAAGAATGTCCGAATCCTCATCTTTCCCGGCAAAAGACACCGCGGAGATTCGGCTCTGAGGCAGAAAATACTGAGGATCATTTCCGAAGATCAGAAGTCCCGCTACACTCAGCATCTGTTCGCGGTCCGGCTCATGGAGCAGCCGAAGGTTGCGAAGCAGTTTCTCCATGTAAATTCCGCTTTGGGAAAGATGATCTTCCACAGTCATATCAAATTGCAGACGGTGGTAGGTTTCAAAAGCGCTCATGGAAAAATCCGACATGCTTGTACCGATTACCGGGGTCTCATCATAATGGAGTTCACCGGCGGTCTGGGCAATACGGATCAGTTCTCTGCCGGTGGCATCTTTTTTAACGCTGCCTACCCGTATATAAAATCGTCCGCCTGCGGTTCGGTACGGTCTGTGGCGATTCAGTTCCCGCAGAACTGTCAGAACAACAATCTCCTTATCCTCAAATGTATGCTGTTCAAGAATCGGGCTGACAGGCGGAATGCAGCGATCCCGACAGATATTTGCCAGGGTACGGAAGACCGTTTCAGAATCTTCCAGCCCCACGATCCCGCCGTCATCTTCTATGCCGATATATAATACCCCGCCCTCACTGTTGGCAAACGCGACAATCTCACCGGCGATACTTTCAGGATTGTCTATTTTTCGTTTGAATTCATGATGCAGGTACTCACCGTCTGCAATTTCCGCCAGCGGATTAAATCTGTCTGTCATTTTTTTCTCCGCTTTCTTTTATTCAGACTTACAGGAGTTTGTCATTTTCCCGTTACGAAAGACGTTTCAGATTTCGTCTCAGACACCCGATTTTGTTTTCTGCTGTTCATTAGGCATTTTCGGAAATAAGCGGCTGAGTCTCTCGCAAAGACCGCAAAGACGCAAAGCTGTCGGAATGTCATTTCAAGCATAGAGAGAAATCTTAATTCCTTTGCGTTCTCCGCGTGCTTTGCGAGAAACTTTTTTAAGTCTCTCGCAAAGACCGCAAAGACCGCAAAGACGCAAAGCTGTCGGAATGTCATTCCGGGCGTTCGGAATGTCATTTCGGGCGCAGCGAGAAATCTTTCCTCCTTTGCGTTCTCCGCGTGCTTTGCGAGAAACTTTTTTTATTTCCGAAAAAGTCTATTTTTTTATTTCAGGGGATAAGGAAAAACTTCCTCAAAATTCGCCTGAATCACTCCTGCCAAGGCCGCGGCTTCCTCATTCAAGCCCTCAATTTCAATATGAATCTCCCTCAGCCGATCCTCAAAATCAAAATCATCCTCTGCCTGCGCTGCCACGCCCACATACCGCCCCGGGGTCAAACTCCAGTCGTTTTTCTTTATCTCATCCAAATCCGCCTGTCTGCACAAGCCCTCCACATCGGCAAATACGGCATCGGGAAAGCGTTTTTGCAGCCATCGGGCCTGTCTGTGAAAATACACAGCCGCCCTTAATACGTCAACAGTTTCTTTACGCAAATGCTCAGAATTTTTCATCAGCTCTGTCATTTCTTTGTGATTCCAGTCCGCATCTTTGCGGCAGCCCATCTCTTTTTCCGCATAAGCGGCAATCAGGGCATTCAGCTTGCAGATCGTGTCAATATGCTTTTCAATATCCCGCATTTTATCCGAAATCGGCTGAAACTGCTCATAAATTTGATGTTGCGCTTTGTTGACGGATTCTGCATTTCCTGAAACATCAGGCTGATTTCGGGAAAACCAGTCCTGATACCGGGCAAGGTCCCGAATCAGACTTTTTCCCGCTTTCTGATACAATGAATACTCGTTCTTCAGCGACTCCGACTTTTCATGAAAAGCATCGCAGATATTTTTATCAAAAATTGCTCCCAGACCGCTGCCGGTTTTCAAGGCATAATAAGCCGACAGCTTTTTCACGACGGCATCCGCACAGATTTCAAATTCCTGAATCAGGGGCTTGAGTTTCAAGGCTTCCGCAGAGCAGGTGTCTATGTATTCCTGAACAGATTTGAGATATTTGTCTCTTTCGCCCCGGTAAAGCCGCACAACAGCGCTGAGATTTTTCAATTGCTCAGGCGTGAAATCGCTGATTTTGCGGGTGACTTTCCGGTAAATATTGCGGGCGTCCAGCATCAGCACCTTGTCCCGCAGGGCTTCCGCTTTTCCCTTGTCAAAAAACCAGAGCGTACAGGGCAGTGACCGGGTATAAAAGAAATTCGTTCCGATGGAAATAATGATGTCCATATAACCGGTATTCACCAATTTTTCACGAATAAGCTTATCCGAATGCCCGGCATCCGAGGCTGAACTCGCCATGACAAAGCCGGCTCGCCCCTTTTCATTCAGATAGGAATAGAAATATTGTATCCACAGATAGTTGGCATTGCTCAGGGCATTGGTCTTTTTGTTGATTCCCGGCAAGCCGAAAGGCAGACGCGGATCATTGCTTACTTTTTTGGCGTCCACGCCGTCCACATTAAAGGGCGGATTTGCCATGACAAAATCGCATTTTCCCACAAGATTGTGAAGGTCTTCATAAAAGGTATTTCCCTGAAAAATCTTGATTTCCAAGCCATGCACCGCCAGATTCATCTTTGCCAGACGGGTATTGGTTTCAGCTTTTTCCTGCCCGTAAAACGTGACTTTTTTTTCGGTCTTTTCCCCTTTGCTTTCAATAAAATAGCCGGTCTGAACAAACATGCCGCCGCTGCCGCAGGCAGGGTCAAAGACAATTCCGTGATCCGGCTCAATGACGTTTACGATGGTCTGCACCAAAGAAATGGGCGTGAAAAATTCTCCGCCTTCCTGCGCGCCGGTCATGGCAAATTTGTTCAGAAAATACTCGTAAATCCTTCCGAACAGATCGCCGGAGGCATTTTGCAGGGCTTCACGGTTGAATATCCGCAGCAAATCCCTAAGCAGATTGTCTTCAAATTTATTATAATCTTTGGGCAGCGCGCCTTTCAGGTTTTCATATTCATCCTCGATCAGCCTCATGGCATCATTGATGGCTTGTCCCGGGCTTAGATCTTCCGGGAGTTCCGTGAGATAATCAAAACGGGCATGATCCGGCAGAAAAATAGCATTTTGCTTTTCAAAATCTGCTTTGATAATCGGACGTTTCCGCCCGCCCCGTTCGGGCAGACCGGCTTCGATCTTTTCTTTCACTGCCTTGAAGCGGTTAAAGGCATGTCTCAGAAAAATCAGCCCCAGCACGGGCATACTGTATTCCGAGGCGGTCAGCCTGGAATTTGCCCTTAACTGGTCTGCGGCTTCCCATAAATCATTTTCAAGCTTTGTAATGTCTTGCATATTTGTTATCTACCGAATCCTTTGCGTTCTTTGCGAACTTTGCGAGAAACTTCTATCTCTCGCAAAGAACGCAGAGAGCGCAAAGAAAAACTTGTATAACATCTTGTTTCATTTGCGGATTTTGCGCCTTTGCGAGAAACTTCTATCTCTCGCAAAGAACGCGGAGAGCGCAAAGAAAAACTTGTATAACATCTTGTTTCCTTTGCGTTCTTTGCGAACTTTGCGAGAAACTTCTATCTCTCGCAAAGAACGCAGAGGGCGCAAAGAAAAACTTGTATATTCGGATGTTTGTACAGAAATCCCCCCTGCCCCCCTTTAAAAAAAAGGGGGGTTCTGCCTAACTTAACGGCATTGAGGGCGGGGCCTGGGAACGGGAATTTGCCGGTTAATCATGCTTCAGACCGTCAGATTTTAATCGGATTTCAACCCGGCGATTCTTCTGCCGGCCCTCCGGATTATCGGAACCGTCAGGTTTGATATTGGGAGCTACAGGGCGGGTCATACCGAATCCTTTGGAAACAATGCCTGCCGCTTTGACGCCGCCGTGTGTGACGAGCCATTCTTTTACGGATTCGGCACGTCGCTCGGAAAGCTTCTGATTATAACTGCCTGATCCTTTGCTGTCTGTATGTCCTTCAATTATAACGAATATTTTGTCCATGTCCTTCAGCACTTCTGCCGCCTCGGTCAGCGATTCTGCTGCATCCGGCTTCAGATGATGCTTGTCGAAATCAAACAGCAGATCCGCGGCAAACTCAATCACGATTTCCTTGTCGGTGACTTTTGCGCCCAAGTCTTTGAGCTTTCCCTCAATACCGCCTGCAATGCCGACGATTTCTGATACTTTGCTTTCAATGTCCAAGACTTTGCTTTCAATATCAGACACTTTTTCTTGGAAAGGCTGTGCCGCGGCGCCGGAAAGCGAAAGTATGAAGAATGCTGCCGAAAACTTTATAACACGTCTCATGGAAATCTCCGGATGACCGCTCGCCTTAGTCTTTGATTTCTATGTTGTCAAACGGAGGCGTCAGCGGTGTGTAATAGCTGATTTTTTTCACATCTGCCGGCGGCGCCGGATATTTCGCCCACCAAATATATGCCTCACCTTTGGCTATGCTCACTCTCAGAGTCCCGCCCTCATCTGCCTGAGGTGTGAGGGGATTCTTCTCCGCGTCGCGCAGCACAAAGTATTTCTTATTTCCTGCGGTCACATAATAGGCATCGTAATTGCGAGAGCCGATCAGCTTTATATCTATATCCTGCTCCGTTGTATTCCGCAGGCGCAGTTTAACGGTCATTACGCCGTCTTCGCGTTTGCATTCGAGCATATCCGCGACGATGCCCGCTGTATTCGTATCTTGGCTTTGAATGGGATTGGCAGCCTGCGCGACCGGAGCATGAATGAACGCTGCCGCCATAAATCCCAGAAGCATCACCGCGCTTAATCTGCGGCGACTTATGGTTGTGATCATTGTATTCCTCCCTGTTTGATTGTTGACTTTATCTTACCGGTTAATAATTCATCAGACTTTTTCGGAAATAAAAAAGGTTCTCGCAAAGAACGCTGAGAGCGCAAAGAAAAACTTGTATAACATCTTGTTTCCTTTGCGGACTTTGCGAACTTTGCGAGAAACTTTATCTCTCGCAAAGAACGCAGAGAGCGCAAAGAAAAACTTGTATAACATCTTGTTTCCTTTGCGGACTTAAAGAACGCAGAGAGCGCAAAGTTTTCTGTCACAGCAGCATCCGGTGATACAGTTCTTTGATTCTGTCCCGGGGCATGATGCGTTTCCAGTCTTTCCCCAGCGCATTTTCCCAAAGCGGTTCTAAGACTAACGACACATCCACCATTTTTTCCACTGTTGCCGCTTCAATATTCGGGGCGATATGACGGGGCAGTTGAATATTGTTTTTCTCCGTCATGCGCCGAAATTCCAGTACGCCTTCAGGATAAAATTCTTCGAGGTAGTCAAACGCAATGCTGTTGCCGATGCCGTGATGAATGCCCAGCGCAAAGGACAGCCCGTAAGACAGGGCATGACACACCCCGACCTGCGAATAGGCAATGCTCATGCCCCCGAAATAAGATGCCATCATCAGTTTGTCGTCAGCGTCAGCGCCGGGATTCAGAAAGACTTCACGGCAGAGTTCGAGCGATTTTTCGCCGTAAGAGCGGCTGAACGCGTTCAGAAATGTGCCGGTGAGCGATTCGATGCAATGGATATAGCAGTCCATTCCGGTATAGAATCGTTGGGGATTCGGCGCATCGGCAATCAGTTCCGGGTCCAGCACAATCTGGTCAAACACGGTGTGGTCAGAGTTGATGCCCAATTTTTTCTGAGGTCCCGTCAGCACGGTGGTGCGGGAGACTTCCGATCCCGTGCCGGAAAGCGTGGGAATGCCCGCGTGCCAGACTGCCGGATGCCGAATCAGGTCCCAGCCCTGATAATCTGCGGCAGAACCGGAATTGGTCAGCATGAGCGACACGGCTTTTGCCAAATCCATCGCGCTGCCCCCGCCGATGCCGATAATACCCGCAGGCAAGGATTTGGAAAAAGAGCGGATTTGCTCTGTCAGCGCGTCCACATACCTGGTTTTGGGTTCGTCATCCACGTTCACCCAGAGCGTCATATCCTGCGGTTTTGCGGGAATCCGTGCGGCGAAATCCGAATTTTTGAAAACATCGTCCACCAGAAAAACCATGAAAGATTTATTTTCTTCCCGTTTTTTCAGGAGAATATCGTCCAACTGATTGAAACATCCTCTGCCGTATATCACATAAGATACGGTTCTGAAATTGCGAAACATTTTATCATCCTTAAAATTAAACAGATAGGAGCGCGCCCTACATTGGACGCGGAGCGTCAATGCCGTCAAGCTGACAATTCCGTAGGTCGGGGTGAGCCTGCGAACCCCGACATCATCCGGCAGGTGCCGGGGTTCGCAGCATTGTTGGGGTTCGCAAGCTCACCCCAACCTACAACATTTTTTTCATTTTTCTCTTAACTTGACGGCATTGACGCAGAACGTGGGAACGAGAAATTTGTGTGCTTCAGTTCGTGAAACATTCGTGTTTATTCGTGGCAAAAATCCCCCAGCACTTTCCGAATCTTTTCTATCCGTTGCGAGAGTTCCTGTTCGGTCCACGCCAGCTTGATCTGCATGGAAATCGTTCTGCCCATGATGCTGTCGGATTGGGGCAGGTTTGTACGGCTGTAATCCGGGCAGTTGTCCAGCATCTGTATCGGAAGTTTTGCCCCTGCCTGAAAGCGTTTGAGATGATCCCACTGGCGAAGATAATGCCAGTTGTTGTCATACCAGTAAAAGCAGCCGTCAACGCCTGCTGCTGCCAATGCTTTCGAGACCGCACGCGCTTTTGTCTCATCCGGCAGGAAAAAAGAAAGAAATGTGGCGGAATCTCCTTCGGGATCAGGAAGCTGTCGGAATGCAATTTCTGAAAACTGCGACATGGCTTCGCGAATCACTTTTTTATGTCTGCGCTGTTTTTCCAGCATGAAATCAAGCTTTTTCAACTGAGCGCAGCCGATTGCGGCGTTCAGTTCGCTGATGCGGAAATTCGCGCCGAGAATCGCATGTCCTTCCAAACCCCTGTCATTGCCCTTATGGTCGTGACCGTGATCCGCGTAAGCATCTGCTTTCAGATAGATTGCATCGTCATTTGTTATGATGCTCCCGCCTTCGCCGCAGGTCACGGTTTTCACCGCATCAAAGGAAAAACACCCTGCCTGACCGAAAGTTCCGACCGCTTTTCCTTTAAAAGACGCGCCGAGGGACTGACACGCATCTTCTATCAAAATCAGCCCTTTTTTCTCGCAGAAATGCCTGATCTCATCAATGCGCGCGGTTGCGCCGCACATATGAACCGGCAAAACCGCTTTTGTGCGCGAGGTCAGCACGGCTTCAAGTCTGTCCGGATTCAGACACAGAGTTTCATCTATTTCGGAAAACACCGGCACGGCGCCGGCATTCAGTACAGATTCAATCGTGGCGATAAAAGTAAAGGGCGGGACAATCACTTCATCTCCCGCGCCCGCGCCGCAGGCAGCCAGCGCGATACTGAGCGCTGCCGTGCCGCTGGAACACAGCAGACAATGTTTTGCGCCGGTGCGCTTTGCCAACTCCGCTTCAAATGTTTTTGCCTTCCACCTGCCTTTGCGCGCCTGATCAAAACCGTAACGGAACAGCACACCCGTTTCCAACACTTCCAAAACTGAATTTCGTTCTTCATCGCCAAATATCTCAAAACCCGGCATAAAAACTCCTGTGAAAGGTTCGAGGTTCGGGGTGAGAGGTAAGGGGGTATTCCCCCGAACCCCGAACCCCTGACCCCGAACCCCATCAATAATAACTGAAATATTCCCTCATCGCCATTCGTGCGTAATGGCTTGCTCTGACGCCGATATATTTTTCATGTCCGATGACAACGCTGATGACAATTTTTTCAACCCCTTCTTTTGCCTCGGCAAATCCCACAAACCAGTCATAGCGGATGTTATGATCCGGGCTGTCAATCGTTCCGGTCTTGCCGCCGATGTTGAGTTTGGAAAGAACATCGTCTTCCCGGAAACCTTTGAAAGCCTTTTTGCATGTCCCTGATTCCACTGTTGCCCGCATCATATCATTCATAATTTCAGCAGCCTGAGGGCTTATCACCTGATTCAGCATCACCACCCGGCTCCGGTAAATCATCTGTCCTTTTTCATCTGTTATGCGCTCAATGAGAATCGGTTCCACAAGCCGCCCCCCGTTCAGCACCGCCGCTCCCATCAGCGCGCCGTGAAGCGGGGAAATGGTGGTTTCCCGATTGAATCCGCTGGCGATTTCCGCCCGGTGATACACATCGTCCGACACAAAAACCATACTGGGCATCAACGGCAGTTCAAATGCAATTTCCCTATTGAATCCGAAGGCTTCGGCATATTCTTCAAGGGTCATTTTTTCTATATGATGCACGCCGAGCTTTCCGAATACAGGATTCACGGACTGAGCAAAAGAATCCCTGAGCGTTATCCGATTGTTTCTTTTGCGACCCGTACTGTCTTTCAACTGAGATTTGTAGAGGGTATGCTTGCGCCCGATATATGTGATCTCCGAATCCGAATTGAAACCGCAGGATTCAATGGCTGCCGCGGCAGTGATAATTTTAAAGACGCTTGCCGCCGGAAATTTATTGTCTGTACACGCGTTGTTGTCAGGATCATCTTTGTCAAAACCTGCCATGGACAGAACTTTTCCCGTAAAGGGTTCCATTGCCACAATGCCGATGTAGCGGACTGCCGTATAGTCCAGATTGTCAAGGACCGCATTCTGCAAGAGCATGTCAAGGGTTGTTTCAATATGAAAGCTGTATCCTCCGGAAATAAGGTCAATATCTTTTTTTCTAAGATTCATAAAAGCTTTGCTGTCAATCAGGGTCTGAATTTCCCTTTTGCCGATATGACGTCTGCCGCCCATATCCGGACGGAAAAGATTCCTTTTTTCTTTTTTACTGTCAATTTCCGAAAAAGAAGCCGATGAGATCAGGAAATCTTCCGGAAAAGAATGGATGGGGTCATATACCGCGCCGCCGGGGATGCCGCAAATCATAAGAAATAAAAAAATCAATGTCATAGAATATTTACGGAGTCTTTTGCTCAAGGCGGATGCTTTTGACGGGTTTTCTTTCCATGCCCCTGTCTTTTTCAAAACTGGCTGAGAATAGCGCCGATATGGAGACATAAGATGCGGGGAATGTGGAAGCGATGTTCCTTTTTTCATTTGTTTCATATAGTTGAAATAGCCGTTTCTGTTTTTATCTGTCCGGTTTCGCATTCCCATGGTCCTGAACGGATTGGTTTTTCTGTTATTTTTGCCACGAATGGACACGAATGTTTCCACGAAGAAAACGACACGAATTTTAAATCATAAATTCGTGCTTATTGGTGAAACTTATGTGTCCATTCGTGGCAAAGAAAATAAGCGTATCCTTATTCAGCGCAGTTGTGTTCCGGGTTTCACTTCCTGATCCGGCCTGGCAACGGTTGCCCTGCCGTGTTCGTCAACAGCCGCGATCACCATGCCGTTGGAAAGCACGCCCATGAGTTTCACAGGCTTGAGATTTGCCACCACAATCACCTGTTTGCCCACCAGTTCTTCCGGCGCATAGCTTTCGGCAATCCCGGCCACCACCGTTCTTTTTTCTCCCATATCCACTTCCAGCTTCATCAGTCTTTTGGCTCTGGGAACAGGTTCCGCACTCAGCACTGTGGCAACCCGAAGATCAATCTGTCCGAAGGTTTCAATCGTGATTTCCGGTTTGATTTCGGGTTTGAGAAGCGGCTCACCCGCACCGGCATCTGCCGCGTCTGTATCTTTCTTTTCCGTCTCTATCCGGGGAAACAGCGGGACAGATTTCGGAATCTTTGTGCCGGGAAGGATAAGTTTGGGCTTCTTCAGCACATCAAAATGATAAAAAGGCTTGCTGATATTCCCTTCCGGGGAAGAAGGGATGTTTAACGCCGATTCCGGGTCCGCGCCCATATATTTCTGCATGGCAAAGGCAGTGTCCGGCATGATCGGATAAATCAGACCGGAGATGATTCTGAGTCCTTCCAGCAGATTGCTGATGACCACTTCCAATTCTTTTCGGCTTGATTTTTTCTTTGCAAGCTCCCAGGGCGCGGTCACATCAACATATTTGTTCATGTGTCCGATAAATTCCCACACCGCCATCAGTGCCTTGTGAAAAGCAAAAGATGCCATACTTTCCTCAAATTCGGCAATTGCCTTTGAGGCTTCGGCTTTCAGGCTTAATCCGCCGAACTGCAATTCCTGTTCCACATTCGGGTCCGGTTCCGGTATGACGCCTTTGAAATATTTGTGAACCATTGCAAGCACTCTGGAAAAGAGATTTCCCAGATCATTTGCCAAGTCCCCGTTGATGCGCTGCACCAGTGCCAGTTCGCTGAAATTGGAATCCAGCCCGAAAGCCATTTCCCGCATCAGAAAATAGCGGAACGCATCGAGTCCGTAAATATTTTTCAGTTGAAGCGGCTCAATGACATTTCCCAGACTTTTGGACATCTTGCTCTGTTCCACATTCCAATATCCGTGAACATTCAGATGATTGTAAACCGGAATGCCCGCAGCTTTCAGAATGATGGGCCAGTATATGCCGTGGGGCTTTAAAATGTCTTTGGCGGTAATGTGCTGAACATGGGGCCAGAATTTGTGAAACAATTCTCCCTCCGGGTATCCCAGCGCGGAAACATAATTCAGCAGCGCGTCAAACCACACATAGGTCACATAATTGCTGTCAAAAGGCAGGGTGATGCCCCATTGAAGACGGGATTTGGGGCGGGAAATGCACAAATCTTCGAGCGGCTCCCGCAGAAAAGCCAGCACTTCGTTTCTGTATCTTTCGGGACGGATAAAATCAGGATGTTTCTGAATATGGTCAATCAGCCAGTCCTGATACCGGCTCATCTTGAAGAAATAATTCGATTCTTTGATGACTTCCGGTTCGGTCTGATGGTCGGGACATAAGCCGTCAACCAGTTCCCTTTCCATGTAAAACCGCTCGCATCCGAAACAGTACAAGCCTTCGTATTCGCTGAAATAAATATCGCCGGCATCATAAATTTTCTGAAGCACCTTTTCCACCACAGCGATGTGTGAGGGATCCGTGGTTCGGATAAAATGACTGTATTTAATATTCAGCTCGGGCCAGAGCGCGCGAAACAGGCCGCTGATATTATCCACATAAGTTCTCGGACTGATGTTCTCGTCTTTTGCGGCGCGTATGATTTTGTCGCCGTGTTCGTCTGTTCCGGTAAGAAAAAAAGTTTCCTTCCCGTACATGGAATGAAAGCGGTTCATAACATCCGCGACGATTGTTGTATAAGCGTGTCCCAGATGGGGTCTCGCATTTACATAATAAATCGGCGTTGTGATATAAGATATTTTCGATTCAGACATTTTTTCTCCATGGGATGAAAAAGAGGTTCGGGGTACGAGGTCAGAGGTCAGGGGAAAAACGCCCTCGAACCCCTCGAACCCCTCACCCCGAACCTCTTACCCTATTATACTGATTTCATTCAAATCTATTTCGACTTCCTGATTCTCGTCTATCCTGATGCCGACCCGGTTGCATACGACGTTATGACGGCTTATTTTTCCTACAGTGCCGTCAGGAATTTTGACGGTCTGACCGATTCTGGGAAAATTTTCCCTTAATGACATATAGGTTTCATTTTCAAATGTCAGACAGCACATCAGCCTGCCGCAGAGTCCTGAAATTTTGGTGGGATTTAAAGACAGATTCTGTTCTTTTGCCATACGGATGGAAACCGGCTCAAATTTTTCCAAAAAAGTCGAACAGCAGATTTCACGCCCGCATCTGCCGATGCCCCCGCACATTTTCGCCTGATTGCGTATGCCCACCTGACGCATCTCTATGCGGGTATGAAATTCTTTGACCAACTGCTTGACCAATTCCCGGAAATCCACGCGTCCGTCTGCTGTGAAAAAAAAGGTCAGCTTGCCTGCATCAAAAGTGGATTCAACAGAAAACAGATTCATGTCAAGCTGAAGTTCTTTGATGCTGTTCACACAGAAATCGTGTGCGGCTTTTTCCATCTCGATATTTTTTTCTCTCTGCTCAAAATCTTTTTCACCGGCGAGCCGAAAGACTTTTTTATAAACACGGGATTCGGCATCGGCGTTTTTTCTTTCTTCAAGGCGCATGGGAGGGATGGCAACAGTTCCCAGCACAAGCCCTTCCTCGGTTTCCACGATCACATGATCCCCCCGCCTGAGAACAAAGATCCCGGGATCAAAATCATAGACTTTCCCTGCGGGCTTGAATCTGACGCCGACAACTTTGGCTACGGGTTTTTCATTGTCGGATGAGGACGGATCCTCATCAGCCCTCCCCTGCTCCTCCCAGACTGCCATTTCTTCGGTCCCGGCTGTCAGTTGCGCCCCGGCAGTTTCCGACGCTTCGCTACGGATTTCCGCTTGCACGTCAGTTGCCGTGTCTGCCTCATCGCTGAAGGCTGAAAACCGTTCGCTGAGGATTTCCTGCCGCGCATCAGTTGTCTCTTCTTCTTCATCGCTCAGAATTGAGGACAAATTGCTGTCCGCTGTCTGCTGCTGTTCGATATCTGTGTTTGTCATTTCTTGTCTGCTATTATCCTGTTGCCTGACCGCGTTTTCCCTGAACCGGCAGGGCGGGGCCGGCTAAAAACAGATTGCCCCCGCCGTCAGCTTTTCTCGTTCCACGCGCCGCGTCAATGCCGTTAAGTTAATCCTTCCGGAGTGCGAATTTTAGCACCTTCCGGAGTGCATCATCTTATAAAAGCGGAGCGCAGCGAATTTCAGCACTTAATACTTGCTGAACCCATTTTATAAGATTCGGCATTTCAGCACTCCGGAGGCACCCCTTAACTTAATGGCATTGACGCGCCGCGTGGAAACGAAAATTTGTTTTGCCGTTACCACGCCAGTTGCAGCGCCAGCGCTTCCATCGTCAGCCTTGTATTGGCGTTTGCTCTGAGTTTTTTCCGGGCAGACTGAATCGCCTCTGCTTTTGAAAGCAAATCTGCCGCCGTCATTTTTCGGGATATATTCTGAATTTTATCGCCTATATCCCTGTTGATGAGTTTTTCAGCGTCATATTTGCAGATCATCAGGTCCCTGACCCATGTATTCATCGCCTCCAGCAGTTCGGGAAGTATCTCCTTGTTTTTCGAGAGCTTTTCCGCAAAAGCCAGCACCCGTGCCGCAGAATGCGGCGCGCCGCGCTGTTTTGAAAGAAACAGCGACTCAAGTTCGGTCAGCAGCCATTGCCTTCGGCTGATCCAGTTGCTGCGGCTCATGGAAATCGCTTTGGAATAACTTCCGTTTGCCAGCATCGCAATAATTTCAGCCTCTTTTTCAGAAAGACAGCGAAAACCGGGCTTTTCGGAAAACCCCGGCTTTTCCCCTGTCAGCAGCATCCGAAGCTGATCCTGCGACGCGGGATGAAAACGGATATGCTGACACCGGGACACAATCGTAGGGAGAAGATCGGAGGTCTGAACCGCGGTCAGTATCAGCATGGTCCGATCCGGGGGTTCTTCCAATACTTTGAGAAGCGCGTTTCCGGCTTCGGGATTCATGGTATGGGCGTCTGCAATGATGACCGCACGCATTCTTGCTTCATAAGGCTTCATTCCCAGTGTATGGCAAATCTCACGAATCTGAGCGATACGGATTAAAGGTCCTGATGGCTCAATCATGCTTACATCCGGGTGATTTCCGGAAAGAATCTTTTTGCACGATCTGCAAGTACGGCAGGGAGAAAGGGGCAAGGGGCAGTCCTCCTGCCCCCGGTCCCGGGTCTCTCCCGCATTCTCACAATTGCAGGACATGGCAAAGTTCAGCGCCGCGGTCCGCTTTCCCGCGCCCTCGATACCGGTAAACAGTATCGAGGGCGGAACAGTGCCTTTCCTCAGAAATGCGGATAACAATCTGTGAGGATCATAAGCCATAAAAATACAAACCGGCTGCCGTGATGCTATTTCTCACTTCTCACTTCCCGCTTCCCGCTTCCTTCACTTCTTCCCGTTGCCTTTTCTTTTTTCCTTGCGGTCATAATCCACACGCTCCTTCAATTCCTTTCCGCATTTGAAGAAGGGAAGTTTTTTGGGAGTAATCTCGACTTTTTCGCCGGTCTTCGGGTTTCTGCCGATATAACTTTTATAATTTTTGACAAAAAAACTGCACAGTCCCCGAATCTCGACACGCTCTCCTTTTGCCAGCGCATCTGACATGTTCCCGAAAAAAATTTCAACGATTCTTGCCGCTTCCGCTTTTGAAATGTTTGCCTCGTTTTTCAAGGTGGCAATAAGTTCCAGCTTATTCATACATGCTCCTTCTTTAATAAAATAGAATTAACAGACACTGAATTTCATCTTAGGGCTTCTATTTAAACGTAATTTAATAAGAAGTCAAGCTGTTATCGCAATATATCTGATGATATTTTCGGAAGCGGCTGAATATCGCCTTCTTCGACCTCTGCTGACGCAAATCTTCCCAGCGCGCTGATGTTGACAATCACACGTCCGGTATTCCCTTTATATCGGACAAAAACGCCCTTTATTCCTGTCAGCGCGCCCCGGATCACCATCACAGGATCCCCTTCCTGAAATTCAATGCCTGTGACAATTTCTTTGTCGCTTGTTATCATGATTTTGAGAGATTCAACGGTTTCATCAGAAACCGGAATCGGACCTTCCGAATTTCCGATAAAACGCACCGCGCCGGCTGTTTTCAGAATTTCAAGATGCTCTTTGGGATTGAGATCGGTCTTTACAAACAGATATCCGGCAAACAGCGGGATGCGGATCATTTTTTTTCGGTCAGCACGCTTGCTTCTGACATAAGCCTTGGGCAGAAAAACCTCTATGGATTTTCCCAGCAGGCGGTCATTCACCGTATTTTCAAATCGGCTTCGGGTATGCAGCGCGTACCATGCCCGATGCAGTTGTGTTATTTTTGTCATCAAAAATTTACGGCGTGGAGACTCCGGCATTTTTTGAGATTAAATGATGCCGGAGAGGAAACGCCGTCTCCCTTCTTATACTCGTATCCGTCCGAGCGTTGGAGCAGTTCGCAGTATTTCCTGCTTATGCCGTCTGTCTTCCCGACCCGGAATGACCCGGAAAGACGTACCGCAACCCTGCCTCTGTGCGTTCCGGCTTTCTTTCCTTTCGGAACAACCGCTCTGACAATGTCGCCGGTTACGAAGCCTCCGACCGTCTTGGATTTTTTTGCCGCAGTACTGGGAAATCCGTATCTGTCCATGCGGCACATCTGCCGGGAGCCTCTGCCGGCTGCGGTGATAATCAGCGGTTTCATATCTTCCGGGATAAGAACGTATCTGCCGGATTCGCCCACACATGCGGCATCGATCCAATGGTCTTTCGGATAACCCTGCTTTGTCCGGTTATACTTTGTCCTGCCGCCTGACCAGAATGAGACAGGCAGACCGAATGATTTCAGAATTTTTCCTACGGCATATCGTGCGGCATTGACAGCCGCCGTGTCTCTCAGCGGCGCTTTTGCCCCGGACAAGATTTTTCTCAGAACATCCGGTTTTCGTTTCAGAAAATCTCCGATGTCCCTGTTTCCTTTTTTCCGGTTGCAATTTTCGCAGGCAACGGTCAGATTTGATACCCTATCTGAACCGCCCTTTGATTCAGGTATGATATGTTCGATTTCGAGAGGAACATTTTCTTTCCCGCAGTAAGCACACTTCCTTCCCCACTTTTCCAGAAGGTATTCTCTGACCTCGTAACCGGAAAGCTCCCCTTGCCGGTATTCCGTTCCGCTGATTTCGGGATTCTGCATTTTCTGAGTATCAAATCTCACTGTTTCGGCTTCGATTTCCGTCAACGGAACGAAAGAAAGAATCCGCCCGAGCCATACTCTGATATTGCCGACTCTCGAAAGCAGAGACGGCGGAAGCCATCCTTCGGCTCTTCTGCGGTTCAGTAACCGGGGTTTCCGATAACGGGTCTTGCGTTTTCGTCTGCCACGCCGGACGGCACGTCTGTCCGACAGGGATTTTCCGATGTTGTGCCCACGGTGATTCAGACCGGCTGCCCATATGACTGTCCTGCCTCTTCCGAATTCCGCCACAATCGCAATCCCTGTTGTTCTGCTGCCGGGGTCAGTCTTGAAGCTGACCGGCTGTGTATCTCCGTCTTTTCGTTCCGTCAGAATGATTGTGAACGGAAAGAGTCTGAAAACTTTTGCCTTTCCTCCGGTCAGCAATTCTCTTGCCCGTGCCGGATGACAGGGCATCAGCGGGTTTCTGTTTTTACCGATTACAAATACTCTCTGCATGAAAGTTACCTTTCAGTCTCCGCTTTCGCGGGTAAATATCTCCTCGTCAGTGTTATCGGGCGGTTTTGTATATGTACGGCACCGGCCTTACCCCCTTACACCTGATTTAACCGCACACCGCAGGGTCCGGAACTGGAGAAGCATCCCGGAGTGCCTATGTATTCACCCGTAACGTAGCCCCGTCAGCTTTCCGAAGGAAAAGCCGGTGGCTGAGACTGGTCAACGTGGGAGCTTTTACAAGTTCCGCCCTTCAGGGCGGGGTAGTTGACCCCAGTCCGTAAAGGTTGACCCTGAAGGCAAATTTTCGGTCGCCTTCTTCATTGGCATGACGGAAATCCGCGGACCAGCATTTTCCGTCATAGACAATTCCCACACTGCTTCTGATTTCTTTTCCGTCATGGAGATTCCGTTCATAATCGGAATAGACCGAAAACCTGTCGGACAGTCTGAGCCGAAGGTCCGCGTAAACAGATTCAAGCCAGTCTTTTGAGTAGCGGTACTGCACAAACAGCCGCTCTTTCCGTGCATTTTCTATGCTGAGGGAAGCATTGCAGGATTCCAGCCGGCTGTCATGGTGAGACCACTGCGCGTCCGCCTGCATTGCCAGAAAATCATTCGGATAGAGACCGAGTTCAGCGTATATCGGCAAAAAAGGCTGTTTTCCTTCCTGATTTTTCCATTCTGACGAATCTGATTCATTCGCTTCGTTGATGTCATAACCTTGTTCCACTTTGAAACGGCAGAACTGCCAGTAAGGCAAAACCGCCGCCGCGTCAAGCAGAGCGGGTTTATCTGTTTCAGCCAGGGCCGCTTTACTTGCATCCGTTGCGGTCTGAGCCGGTTCGCCCAAGCGTCCCATGAAAATATGGGTAAGAGAGCAGGTTATGAGATTTTTCTTCTCAATGCGGTCTTCGGGATCAAAAAAAGGATTGTCATCCTGATCGCTGTCCGGAATATATTCATAAATAATCTGCGGAATGACCGTGTGTTTCATCCGCGCCTTGTTTTTCAGATCAAACATTCTGAAAAGATTTGAAGAAACATCCAATTTGATGTCATAAAGCCCCCGGCTGTCTGCCCGGTCTTTTTCCCGCAGCGCATGTTCATCTTTGTCAGAATACCACAAAGTTTCCCGAAAACCCAGCGCTGCTTCGGCAAAAAGATAATTTTTAATCTTTCCGGGCAAAGCAACCTGCGGATGAATATCGGTCCGATGCCCTTTTGAGCCGTCTTCTCTGTAAAAATAGGTGTATTCGGAATCCAATTGCCAGAGAAACGGCGTTCCGGAAATCTGCTGTTTTACGGAATCCAAACTGATAAACGGCAGTTTGTGCAAAGTGCTGTCGGTTTCTTCCCATCTCCGGCTGATCACATCGTCATAATACCACGCGCCCGCATTCAGGCTGTATGTGTCCGCCCAGTTTTTTTTCACATTCAGACGGTTCACCCGCACCGGATCATTGTAATCCTCAATTTCCCTGCCGAAAGCCTCATTAAAATAAGCTTTTGTGTCGCTGAATCCGCTGTAACCGTCCCTAAATTCGTGAAGATAATCCTGATCGCTGACCCTATCAATATCCAATGTTGCAAAAAAATCGGCAGGCAGCGTGAAATTATGTTTCATCCTGAACCAGTAACGGTCTGTATTCGGACGGGTTACGCTATCTTCGTCATATCCCCAGTTCCGAGTTGCTTCGGGCGAACCGTCATCTTTTTTGTCGTCATTGAAAAAATCGAGCATCATCGCGCCTTTTGACGCTGCATCCGAAACATAGCGGTATTCCAGACCGATTTTGTTTCCCCGCTTTCCGATATGGTGAAAATACAGCGTGGCGTCTGACTGATCGTTAATAACCCAGAAAAGCGGCTGATCGTATTCCGCGCCTTTCCGGTCCGAATATCCCATCTGCGGCAGCAGCAGACCGGTCTGCCGTTTCTGCTTGACCGGAAACATAAAAAAAGGAATATAAACCAGTGGAATGTCTTTTGCCCAGAATGTGGCATGTTTGACAAAACCGTAGCCTTCAATGGTCACTCTCAGATTTCTGCCGGTAAGCTTCCACGCCGGACTATCGCCCCCGCACGCGGTAATGCTCGCTGTCTCGGCAGTATAAGTGTTTTTGTCCGTCTTCTGAATCTTGTTACCTTTTATATAAAAGTGATTTTCTTTCAGAAAAATATTGGCATCATATATCATGCCGGTTTCTGTTTTCAAATCAATTTCAATGCGGTCGCCGTTCAAAACATCTTCTCCGGCTGTCATCACCACATGCCCTTCGGCAACAGCTTTCATGGTGCTGTGGTCAAAACGGACCAGATCGGCGGTGAGCTTTCGGTCCTGTTTGATGATGGTGACATTCCCTTTTGCAGAATACTGATTGGTTTTCTGGTCATATTCAACTTCATCTGCGGAAATATTCCAGGGGACATTTGCATCCGTGCGGAAAAATGATGCCCCGTCAATCTGTGCAAGCACCGGATCAGAAAAAATCAGCAGAATTCCGGCTGCCGCTATCTGAAGAAAACTCATAAACATTTTTGATTTTATATCAATCTTCAATAATAAATCTCTCGCAAAGGTCCGCAAAGAATCTTTGAGTCTTTGCACTCCGGAGTGCGTTATTTTATTAAAAACAGATGCTAAAATTTCATTTTAGCACTCCGGACAATTCTCAATTTTGTATTGTATGCTATCTTTAAAAAAAAATCAAATGATTCAGGTTCTATGATAAATTCTTGACACAGTTCACATTTAAGATATAAGTTTCTCAGGTGTTCATTTCAAAGCAGAAATCCGAGCCGTGAGCGTCAGCGGGCGGAAACGATTTGAGGCGATTTTCAGCCGGGGCCTTTTA
>DZCT01000370.1 GCA_022736535.1 Desulfatirhabdium butyrativorans
CATGATCATAACAATATGATTAAAAAAGAAATCACCGATACTATATGACTACCCAGTTTCGGGTAGTGGTGTAGAAGAGGTGATGAACCCTGTCTCTGCCATTCTGAACGCAGTGAAGAATCTCTTATTATGCCAGAGTATTCTGTAAATGAGATTCTTCACTGCGTTCAGAATGACACCCCGAAAATCACCTATTCTACACCACTACCAAAAAAGGGAATCGCTCATAGTGCTGCGATTGATAAGAATACGGCTGATAAAACATTTCACGCCATTTATATAGAAGACGCTGTAATCTTTTTAAAAAAAATTCCTGACAATTCAATTCAGCTCATTTTGATTGACCCGCCTTATAATCTCGATATTGCCGTGTGGGATACATTTTCAGATTATCTGGATTGGGCAAAGCAATGGCTGAATCAGATTGAAAGAATTTTATCTGATACAGGCAGTTGTGTCATATTCGGCGGTTTTCAGTTTCAAGATATGAAAAACGGGGATTTATTGGAAATTCTGCATTATTTGCGGCATAATACAGGATTGATGTTAATCAACCTGATTGTCTGGTATTACAAAAACGGAATGAGCGCATATCGGTATTTTGCAAACCGGCATGAAGAGGCAATCTGGCTTGCGAAAACCAAAAAATACTATTTCAATCTGGATGACGTCCGCATCCCCTTTGATGAACAGACCAAAGCAATGTATAAGAAAGACAAACGCCTGCGCCCGGAAAGTATTGAAAAAGGCAAAAATCCTACAAATGTTTGGGAGATTGGCAGACTAAACGGCAATTCGGCTGAACGTGTCGGGCATCCCACACAAAAACCGTTGGAAATAATAAGACGCTTCGTAAAAGCCCTGTCATATCCGAACAGCTTGGTATTGGATTTTTTTGCGGGGTCAGGGACAACAGGCAGAGTTTGTATAGAGGAAAATCGTAACAGTATAATGATTGATAATGATATTAAGCTGATAGAATACTTTAATAAACATAGAGCTGATATACAGCCCGATATGTTTCGTAACGACTATGAAATTAAAGAATATCCTGATTTGAATGATTTTTTTGAAATCGTAACCAACCATCAGAACTGATTTGATGAAATGAATAAAATAATGAAGGCTGACCAAGCACTCAACCGGACAGGGTTATCGCCTTGCCGGTTATCTTATTGTTATACAGTTCTGTAAATCATACAGAAGACTGCATGTTATCTGCATTTCTGTATGATTTTTTCCCCGGATATTTCCTCATAAAATGCTCAAAATCCCGCATCTGACCGGAGTTTCAAAGGAACGGTCGGTATATGAGTTTTTTTCCTTGACAGTTAAAATTCTTTCATATAAATTATTGTTAATAATAATAATTTGATTTTCTTGATACAAGTTGTAAAAACAAAACATAATTATTTATATCCTGCAAAATATAAAGAAGAATTGATGAAAAAAAAGGGATTTCCCACAGAGATCACAGAGTTTTTCCCACAGAGATCACAGAGTTTTTTTAAATAATCCTCTGTGATCTCTGTGGTTTTTTCCTGCTCTGTGATCTCTGTGGGAAAAAATCCGGCGGAGGAAAAACAGGGATTTGCCGAATCTGCCCCTGACATGCCTCTGCTCAAGGATATGTAACCAGATGAAAGAAAAAAAGATTTTTATAACAGATGACAATAAATTTGTCATTGTCTGCCCGATGTGCCAGAAAGAAGAAACTGTCAGCGCTTCCGAATATAAAGATGCGAATCAGGCAGCCAGAATAAAATACAGATGCAGATGCGGACATACCCATAGTGTCCTTTTGGAAAGAAGAAAATTTTACAGAAGAGAAACCTGCCTTCACGGTGTGTGCATCGGAGAGGAAAACAGCATGGTCGGAATGCTGGTAAAGGATTTATCGCTTATCGGCATGAAATTTGAAATAGAAAACACGCAGGATTTTATTTCTGTGGGGAAAAAACTTTTTGTGGAATTTTTTTTGGATGATGAGCAAAAGACGCTGATCCGAAAAGAAGCGGTCATAAAAATCATCAGCGGTTTGCTTATCGGCGCCGAGTTTTGCAATACAGAACCTGATGACCCGACAGACAGCATGATTGAATCCTATCTGATTCCCTGACCGGAGGTTACGGCGTTTTTTTGCCACGATTTTTCTGCCACGAACAGACACGAACTGTTTTCACGAATAAGCACGAATTGTTTATAAAAGACAGGAGTTATGCAGTTGATGAAAAAATCCGGGCAGAGACGCAAAATTTTGCGTCTCTGCTTTTCAATTCGTGCTTATTCGTGAGAAATCTGTGTTCATTCGGGGCAAAAAATTATCGCAAAAATTTTCTCTACCGGCTGTTTTTCTTCTTGGCAGCTTTCAGAACCTGAACCGGTCTGCCGTCAAGCGTCAGATTGTTCAGACAATCCCGGACCCTTCCCGCCGCGCTTTTCTCGACCTCGAAGAATGAAAATTCCCGATTCAGACTCACCTCTCCGATCATGCCGGAGCGAATGCCGGATTTATCGCAAATCAGACGGATAATCGCGCCTTCATTGATTTTGTCGAGCCTGCCCACGTTGATAAAAAAACGCTGGGTCTCGGTCTTATTCTTATGATCTGCTTTGCCTTGTTCTTTTCTGTTCGCAGGTTTGGAAACGGGCGGATTTTCATCTCCCTTTCTGTTCGGAGCATCTGATTTTTTCTCGCCGTAAAGCGGGTTTATCTGTTTCAGCTTGGGCAGCTTTACATCATTCCGCTCTTTTCTTTTCGCAGGTTTGGAAACAGATTTGGAAGTCGTTGCGTTTTTAACTCCGGCTTTGACATTGATGTCTTCGGCATGGTGATAATGCTCAAGAAAGCGGCTGAATTCTGAGGAAACAAAACGCCTGATGAGTTCTGTTTTGTCAAATCTGTCCAAAGCCTCGCACACCGCAGGGAGATAGTCGCCGATTTCCGCCTGATGCGCATCCATACCGACAATTTTTTCCACCAGACGGAAAAGATGGCTTTTGCAGATCGCGCGGCCGTCGGGTATTTCGGTAAAGGCAAAGCGGATATTGAGTTTTTTTTCCAAAGCGCGGATTCGGTGTATTTCCTTTGTATTAATCAGGGCAACGGAGATTCCGGATTTTCCGGCGCGTGCGGTCCGCCCGCTGCGATGGGTATAGCTTTCAGCTTCATCCGGCAGATTGTAATGAATGACATGACTGATATCATCCACATCCAATCCCCTGGCCGCCACATCGGTTGCCACAAGTATCCGAACCGTTCCCTGTCTGAACCTCCGCATGACATAATCCCGCTGGGACTGGGAGAGATCGCCGTGAAGCGATTCTGCCTGATAGCCGTCCTGCATCAGCGTATCGGCTACGATCTGCGTATCTTTCCGGGTTCTGCAAAAAACCAGCGCGAACATATCGGGCGCAGACGCGATGATGCGTTTCAATGCCTCATATCTGTTTTTTTCGTGAACCGCATAACATATATGCTTTATGTTTTCAGGACTGCGATTTTGGTCCCCGACAGTGACTTCCACCGGATTTTTCAGATAATTCCGGGCAATGGCAGCCACGCCTTTGGGCATGGTTGCCGAAAACAGCCATATCCTGCGGTCTTTTTTGATTTTTTCCAGAATGCTGTCAATATCTTCCTGAAAGCCCATGTTGAGCATTTCATCCGCCTCGTCTAAAACCGTGTACGAGACATGAGACAGGTTTACAGCCTTCCGGTTTATCATATCCAGCATCCGGCCCGGGGTGGCGACAATGATCTGAGGTCCCTTTCTGAGCTGGCTGATCTGGAGTGAAATGCTCGCGCCGCCGTATATCGCGACAATACGAATGTCCTGCATATATGCTGCAAATTTTTTCAGATCTTCCGTAATCTGAAGACACAGCTCCCGTGTCGGGCATATCACGATGCCCTGAGCCTGCGAAAGCGTCGGAGCGATATGCTGAAGCAGGGGCAGACCGAAGGCGCCGGTTTTTCCGGTCCCTGTCTGGGCAAGCCCCACAAAATCTCTTTCCCCGGAACTCAGCACGGGTATTGCTTTTTCCTGAATCGGCGTGGGCGTCTGAAATCCCAGACACTCCGCTGCTTTGACTAATTCTGCTCTAAGTCCTAATGTGTTGAAACTCATGTTTTGCTTTTTTCTTTCAAAATTTCTCGCAGAGACGCGGAGAACGCAAAGAAAAACTTTTTTTATAAAAATCCTTTGCGCTCTTTGCGAGAAACTTTTTTTTATTTCTCGCTAAGGACGCTAAGAACGCAAAGAAAAACTTTTTTTATAAAAATCCTTTGCGCTCTTTGCGAGAAACTTTTTTTTATTTCTCGCTAAGGACGCTAAGAACGCAAAGAAAAACTTTTTTTATAAAAATCCTTTGCGCTCTTTGCGCACTTAGCGAGAAACTTTTTTTTATTTCTCGCTAAGAACGCTAAGAACGCAAAGAAAAGCATAAGAAATTTCCGAAATCCTGTTGTTTTCTCTTTTGCGGCTTGGCGAGAGACCTTTTTTTTTATTTCCGATAAAGTCTATAAAAAAAGCCGTCCAGAAAAATCTGGACGGCATCACTTCTGCGACCATAGAATGCCGGAGAATAATTTTTTTATAAAAAAATCTCCCCGGCTTTCAAACCAGTTTCTACCTTTATACAGCTATCAGAAAAAAAATTCAAGCTTTTTCAGCAATTCTGTCGGAAATATTTCGGGGGCCGGGGTTAGGGTTCAGAGGTTCGGGGAGTTTTCCCTCTCACCCCGAACCTCGAACCCCGAACCTTCCTCTCAATTCCCGACTTTCATGATGTCCAAAACCGTGATGCAGCCGTCGTCATCCAGATCAAAGAAGGGATCGTATCCCGCATCGCCTTTGCATTTGTTCCACAGTTCGGCAGTGATTTCGATGTCATCATCGTTAATCACGCCGTCTCCGTTGAAGTCGTGGCGGGCACCTTCTGCCGCATTGCCGATTTCAACGCCGGATTCAACGCCGGTGTCCGAGACAGCCACTTCCGCTTTCACGGTCCCGTGCGCTTCAACGGTGACCGTTTCTCCGGTTTCGGAGAGAACTTCATCCGTTCCCTGATGTTTCCGCACGGTCAGCAGACCGCTCTGCTCATCCGCGCTTCGGAGAACAATCCGGTATTCGCCGGTTTCCAGCGAGGGCAGTTTCACGAAGCGGTATCCGTCAATATCCGTGC
>DZCT01000747.1 GCA_022736535.1 Desulfatirhabdium butyrativorans
AGCGCGTCGCCCCCCACGCGGGGGCGTGGATTGAAACAGGTTATTTATGCAATCCTTGACAACGGTTATCAGTCGCCCCCCACGCGGGGGCGTGGATTGAAACATCCGCTCGTGCTGCCGATGTGTCCGTATCTTTGCGTCGCCCCCCACGCGGGGGCGTGGATTGAAACGCAGTCACGATGAAATTCGCCGGCTGTGATTTTGTCGCCCCCCACGCGGGGGCGTGGATTGTAACCTTGACAAGAAATGCGTTTCAGCGTATTTTTAAAGTCGCCCCCCACGCGGGGGCGTGGATTGAAACAAAAAGTTGTCAAATCTGTCTATAGTAATCCGATTTTGATTTTTTACGGCATATTTTCCGCATAAATGCCGTATTCCATTTTCAGATATCTGTCTGTGTGCGTCTGTGTGTGTCTGCGGCAGAAAAACAGAAGCGGATCAGTATATATCTATACAAAAAGGAAAATTTCATGCAGTTTATTGATCTTGCCGCGCAGCAGCGGCGGATTCGGGCAAAAATTGAAGCCAATCTTCAGGCTGTTCTCAATCACGGACAGTACATCATGGGACCGGAAATCAAAAACTTGGAAGCCCGGATGTCTGAATTTGTCGGCGCAAAACATGCAATAACCTGTTCTTCGGGAACTGATGCGCTGCTGCTGGCGCTGATGGCTTACGGCGTGGGACCCGGCGATGCGGTTTTCACCACGCCCTTTACGTTCATTGCTTCGGCGGAAGTCATCAGCATTCTCGGCGCGACGCCGATTTTTGTTGATGTTGATCCGAAAACTTATAATATTGACTCGCTTGCCCTTGAATACGGGATAAAAAAGACAAAAGGCAACATCGTTCCCAAAGGCGTCATTGCCGTTGATATTTTCGGGCTTCCGGCTGAATATGATCCCATAAACGAAATTGCCAAAGAACACGGGCTGTTTGTCATTGAAGATGCGGCGCAGTCTTTCGGCGCGGAATATCACGGCAGAAAAGCCTGTTCTCTTGCCCATATCGGCTGCACGTCTTTTTTCCCTGCAAAGCCGCTGGGCTGTTACGGCGACGGGGGGGCAGTGTTTACGGATGATGATGATCTCGCACGAAAGATGACTTCCATCCGGGTTCACGGGCAGGGATCAGACAAATACGAAAACGTCCGCATCGGCATTAACGGGC
>DZCT01000371.1 GCA_022736535.1 Desulfatirhabdium butyrativorans
CTTTCCGACACTGATCTTGCAAAATTTGAAATTTCATATCGCTCATAACCGTGCTGCGCCAAAAATACGCCTGTCGCTTCAAACAGCGCTGCGGCTTCGTCTTCGGGAAGCGGCTGAATCTGACCCTTTCGGAGATTTGCTTCCATGACCGTTCCCTGCTCATAGGTCAGCGTATAGCAGGAAAGATGGGCAGGCGATAATTCAACCGCTGTCTGCAAATCAGAAAACCATGATTTTTCCGACTGACTCGGAATCCCGTAAATAAAATCAAGTCCGATATTCTCAAAACCGGCTTGCTGCGCGTGGCGGACAGATGAATATGCCTCCTGCGCGGAATGAATCCGTCCGAGAAAATGCAGATTTTCATCCTGAAAAGACTGAACGCCGATATTGAGGCGGTTGATGCCCGAACTGCGATAATCTTTCAGCTTTTGAGATGTTACGGTTCCGGGATTGACTTCTGCGGTGATTTCGGCGTCAGGCAGCATTCGGAAATATTTATATGCTGTATTTATAATGCGGTCAATATCTTTTGCCTCAAGCACAGACGGCGTTCCGCCCCCGATATACAGACTGTCAAAATGGAAATTTACATTTCGGGAAACCCTTTCCATTTCACACAGCAGCGATTCAAGAAATGCTTGCCGAAGCGATAAATCCGTTGTCGAATAAAAATCGCAGTAAGGACATTTGCGAATGCAGAAAGGAATATGAATATAAATTCCGGAAGGTTGTGTTTTCATAACCATCTTAAATTTCTCGCAAAGACCGCAGAGAGCGCAAAGAAATGTGAAAGGAACCGGCATTCTCGGCAAAAAGAACTGTCATTCTGAGCCGAAGCCCTGAGCGCAGCGAAGGGTCAGCGAAGAATCTCAGTCCGGGGAGAGGAGATTCTTCGCTCCGCTCAGAATGACACAGCCTGTCTCTTTGCGTACTTTGCGAGAAACCTTTTTTCTCGCAAAGCACGCAGAGAGCGCAAAGAAAATTCAGATTTCAGAGCTGAATGTCTTACGCAGATGAACCTTTGACAGCAGCATCACAACAGTCGGTATTGTTTTTTTATAGTTGGTATCTGCATAAAAATAGATGGTGCTCGGCACAAACACGGAAAGACCCGCAGCCAGACCGCCCACAATATCGAGAATCGCTTTTCCGCTCAATCCGCCGATAGTGACGCCCATGAATTTGGCAGCGTGCATGAATCCTGCCGCGCGGGAAACAATTGCCCAGCCGATCCGTGTCAGCACCGAGCCCCCGGCAAGTCCCAGCACGCCGCCCGCCGAAACCGCGAGCAGTCCCAGAACAATGCCTTTGGTAATAACAGAATCCATCACTTCTTTTTTGATCCTGTATTTGATGAGCGTCTTTCGGTTGACGGAAATCACGAGCCGGGCATTTATCATCCGGCTCATCTCTTCCGCGACCTGTTCTTTTTCCGCGTCGCTGAGTTTTTCCCACCATTCTTTTGCTTTCAAATCAAAGAGCCGGAGGATTTCTTTTTCAATTTCTTCTTCGCTGTGACTGTCATCTAATTGATATTTTGTGATATTGTACTTTGACAATTTGTTTGCGACATCAATCAGTATCTGCTTGTAGGGATATTCGTGTTCCAGCCGGAAAAAATTGGCAAAACTGTGGGAGGCGGCTTCTCTCAGTTCCGAACTGACCGCATCCATCAGTTGTTCTTTTGAACAGCGTTTATACTTTGCCTCTGTTTTTCCGAGACCGTTTTGCAGAAGAAACAGCAGGTCAGGCTGTTCCAACTGTTCCATCAGATAATATAATCTGTCATTTCTCGACATTCGGCACCGCCTTTCACGTTTCAGGACGCCTCACAACCGCGCCATATTTGCAGGCAATATTTATCGTTGCAGGGACTGTATTTCTATGATATTCTTAATATTAAAATTTTAATATCTTTTTAACTTTTTTCCTGCGTTCGGTCAACTGAAAAAAAGCAGAGCGGGTTTCAGACACGCTTTACAGTGCAAAAGAATCTCTCCTCTCCGGGTTGAAATTCTTCGCTGACCCTTCGCTGCGCTCAGGGCTGCGGCTCGGAATGACATTTCCGAATCACTGTTTTCTGCACCACTCTTTGCGCCCTTTGCGCCTCTGCGAGAACTTTTTTTATTTCTCGCAGAGACGCTGAGAGCGCAGAGATTTTCTTTTTACTTCCGGCATTCGGCGACAATCCTGCCCAGCGTGACGATTCCTTTTTCCAGCTTGTCGTTCCACGGATACCCGCAACTGATGCGGATACAGTTTTGATACTTGTCGGAGGTGGAACAGACAATCCCCGGCAGAATCGAGATATTGTGTTTTCTCGCCTCCTGATAGAGCTTCAGGCTGTCAACGGTCTCGTCCAATTGCAGCCAGAGCAGCAGTCCGCCGTTCGGGGAGGTAATTTTTGTCCCTTGGGGAAAATGCCGTGCGATTGCCAGAGACATATTGCTCATCTGATTTTTCAGCGCATTCCTCATTTTTCTCAGATGTCTGTCATGCGCGCCGCTTTTGAGAAATTCCGCAATCACGCACTGGTTCAGTCTCGACGATGCCACCGAGGTATTCAGTTTGAGCCGTTTGACCGCAGTTGAATATCTTCCGGGGATGGTCCAGCCGATTCTCAGACCCGGCGCAAGGGTTTTGGAAAAAGAAGAGCAGTACAGTACCAAGCCTTTTTTATCAAAAGATTTGAGCGTGGCGGGCCGTTTTTCTCCGAAATACAGATCGCCGCAAAGATCATCTTCTATCACAGGAATCTCTTTGCGACTCAGCAATGCCGCTAATTTTTCTTTGTTTTCTTCCGGCATGTTATACCCCAGCGGATTGTGAAAATTCGGATTGAACAGACAGGCTTTTACGGTGTTGCGGTTCAATGCCTCCTCCAGATAATTTAAGTCAACGCCCGTAGTGACATCTGTGGGAAGCTCCAGCGCATACATGCCCAGGTCTTCGATCAACTGCAAAAAGCCGTGATATGTGGGCGATTCCACAGCGATGGTATCTCCTGATTTTGCCACTGCCAGCAGACATAAGTTTACTGCCTCAATGCAGCCGTTGGTGGTTATAATTTCATCGGGGGCTATTTTTTCGGAAAATCCGAGCGTTCTTTTGGCAATCTGCCGGCGGAGTTCAATATTTCCCGCGGGATGTTCATAGGTTGCCATTATGCTTTCCAAATTTTTCAGCGACACGGATTTTACGGTTCTCGCCAACTGTCTTAAAGGCAGGAGTTCGGGCGCTGGCGCAGCCGCGCCGAGTTGCAGGATGTTCGGGTCGCTCATTGCCTCCACAATGGAACTTGCCACCGGATTGATGCTGACTTTCTTAGGAATAGCGTCTTTCTGCTTTTCAAATTTCGGGAAAGGCAGCACATTCCGCAAAAGCGGTTTCACATAAAAGCCGGATTTGATGCGGGCTTCTGTAAAGCCCCGTTTTTCCAATTCGATATATGCCTGATATACCGTAGAAATGCTGAGACTTAACTGCTTGTGCAGTTTTCTCAGCGAAGGCAGCCGGTCACCTGCCGCGTATTCTCCGCCCAAGATTTTGGATTCAATCTCATTTGCCAATCTGAGATACTGAAAATCGCTCTTTTCGCTTTCAGGACTGAAGGCGCTCATCTCACCCCTCATCTGTTATGGTTAAAATTTATACAATCTGTATCTGTTATTATATATCAAATGCTCTATTTTATGTCAAAATGTTTGAGCAGGGAAGCATTGTTTAAAATTTTAAGATCGGAGGTCAGGCAAATGGAAGAGAAAAGATCATCATTTTTCGAGTTTCTGTCGTTCCTGTTTTCGCCGGAGGATTCAGCAGAAAGGTATGCGGATGCGGATAAAGCCTATCTCATCCGAATGTATCATTTTATCGCCTTTGATAAAGGCGGATATGCCGGAAAAATAAAGGCGGTTTTCTGGATGATCGTTTCCGTCCTGACTTCATTGGCGATAGCAAGTCTCAGATAGACAAATGACATACACTCCGGAGTGCTGAAATGAAATTTTAGCATTTGCATTTGTGCTAAAATTCGCTGCGCTCATTTCAGCACTCCGGAATTTCCATTCATTTTTCCGCAGGCGTCACTTTCATTCAAAACAGTTAAAAGTTGAAAATACAGTCTCAGTGTGATATGTAAGAAAAAATATAGTTGAAAAAGCAGTGAAATGTCATTTCGACCGCAGGGAGCCGACCTATTTTAATAAAATTGGTATAAGATTGGCTCAGATTCTTCGCTTCGCTCAGAATGACAGGGCGGGCTCCGCTCAGAATGAACAGGATGGGCTTCGCTCAGAATGACAGGGGCGGGTTTTGCTCAGAATGACATGCTACATGCTTGGGTTTCTGAAAATCGGAGTGGAAGAAGCGGATTATATTTTTCATGAAATTTCCAAGAATCCGTAGGGGCAACCCCCTGTGGTTGCCCTTTATTACAGGGTAAAGCAGGGTAAGCACGGGGGCTTACCCCTACGACAGACACTCGTCTGCGCCCCATCCTGTTAATTCACCCGGAGGATGTCTGTAATTCCGCAAATAATGAACATAAAACTTATCAGTATCTTTGGCAATTTTTATCTTTCTGTGTTTTTTCTATCCGCTATTTTTTTTAATGCCCTCTCAGAATTAATCCTTCAGGAGAAAATATGAATAATGATGAAGCCCGTGCTTCCGTGTTAATCATAGATGATAATGTGAAAAATTTGCAGGTCTTGGCAGATATCCTTAGAGCTCGGAATTATAAAGTTGCAATGGCAAAAGACGGATTTGACGCTTTGAAATTTATCTCCAAAATCACACCGGACCTGATTTTGCTGGATATCATGATGCCGGAAATGGACGGCTTTGAAGTTTGCCGACGATTAAAAGACAATGAGGTCACAAAAGATATTCCGATCATTTTTATCAGCGCGTTGGACAATGTTTCAGATAAAGTCAGAGGATTTCAAGCCGGAGGCGTGGATTACATCACCAAGCCCTTTCAGCAGGAAGAAGTGATTGCACGAGTTGAAACTCATTTAAAATTAAAGCAATCCAATGAAAAACTCAGGCAAATGAACGAGGAACTGAATTTTGAAATTCAGGAACGGCGTCGGGCAGAAGAAGCGGTCAGAAAGGCAAAGAAAGAAATTACAGACAGTATTCAGTACGCTGAAATGATACAGCGTTCTTTGCT
>DZCT01000372.1 GCA_022736535.1 Desulfatirhabdium butyrativorans
TCAAGGTCAAGCACGTAAACCTCAATGCCGGTCGGAGCAGTTGCCGCGTGTAGCGGGGGAACAAGAAATACCTTGCACGCCATAATAAAGATAAGGGTCAAACTGATGAGAATTTTCGTTTTCATTCCTTTTATCTCCTATATCATTGAAAAATCGGAGTATGGGGTCTTACCAGGCCGGGGGCTTGGGAACGAGAAGCCGACTGCATATATAAATATGGGCTATCCCGCTGTATATCCGAGATAGCCCATATTTGTCTCATTCACAGACTCTCTGCTGCTATCCGGCGGAAATCCTGCGCTGTTGAACCGTTAATGAATCATTGCGAAGTTTTTACCGCTCCTCAACAGGCTGAAATACAAGTCTGTTTGAATGATTATTGCTTGCCCCAGAGGGTAAAACCTGTACCGTCGGTTGAGGGGCTGATGGCATCCACGACAACACCCGACCAGTCTCCGGTCACGCCGAACTCGGCATTCACATCCAGGCGCAGTTTGCTGGGCTTAGGAAGCGCCGACGCATCACTGTACGGCTTAATGCTGAACTTAGGGTCTTTCTTCTGAGCAACCTCATAAATCTTGTCAACACTGATAAACTGCGTGCTGGCTTTCGCTTTCAGCTTGTCAGTCACAGCCTGCGTATCATAACTATCCGTAACTTCTTTCAGGTTGAACATGCAACTGTCGCCCGCATCGTTGATCACGGTAAAGAACACCGAACCGTCTGTGGTGGAAGGATTGGTGACGCGTACAAAGTTGCGCAGTGTACCGGCGCCGCCAGCCTGAGACGGACTCAGCAGAAAAGTCTTGCGGGCAAAAGAACCGTTCTTTTCCACCGGGTTCAGATCGCTCTCCACCACATGATCAATGTAGCAGGGATTTCCGTAATTCAGCGTAAACACGGCATGAGGGAGGTGATCCTCCGCTTTCATCTGATCAATTTCCGTTACGCCGTCAACCATCATGCCGATTTTACAGGAACCGGCAGGCGTTCTGGCTTTATCTGCAAGATATTGCAAACCAGTAACATCCAAAGCAAGAGTCGCCTTATGGGGAGTGACGGTCGTGTCTATTGTAAACCCTTCTTTTTTCCATTCATAAATTCCGTCACTGTTTGCATCAACGCCGAGATACAGCATACCGGGGGCTTTTTTAGCCGCATTAAAAGTGCCGGTGATGACAAGTTCGCCCTTGGTCGTGCCGTTTGCATCTCCCAGACCGAGCCTGAAATCCGTTTTTCCGTCATCTTCTTTTGCACCGTCGTTGCCGAGGTTAAGAAGACCGAGAATCACATGAGTTGAACTGACAGATTCGGGCGGCGCTGTGAAGAATTTGCTTCCCTGCATGACATCAATCTTGAAGTCATCATGCGTGGGATCTTTTTTGACTTCGAGATTTGCGCCGTAAGCAGATGTCGCATACCAGGGAGTTTCAGTCGAATCAAGCTGATTTCCGGCATCGGTATAGAGTTTGATTTCAATGGGAAGCTTTGTGCCCGGTGTAGCCAAAGCGGTTGCATCCTTAACTTTGAAAATAAGCGTGTACTTGTCTCCTTTATCGGTATTGTTATCCGCCGGGGTAATAATATATTTTGCAAAAGATTCCCATGTCTGTCCCCCTTGGGTCTTGCTGACCTTAACTGTACCGCCAGCAATAGGTTCATAAACCAGACTGGTATCTGCGAGCGCTTCACCCCATTTTGCGTTTTTCAGGTTAAACTCAATAAAAAAGAAACCTGAAGTAGTGACAGCAGTATTCATGGTGTAAACCACGCCGAAATAGTTGTTCGCGCCTTCCGGGATTACGACTGCGGTGCCGCTGGGGCAGGTCCCGAAAAGTTCCCTTGCAAAAGTGACTCCGGAAGTGATTCCGCCTACAAGGGGACCGGGGGTAAATCCGCCCGGAAGCGCGACGGCGCTGTCAACCAGACCGACCTGAGTGGTACCCGCATAAGCCATGCTGGTGAGGGCAAAGACTGCCACAAGCGCGAGTACCAGCGCTTCTTTCATTTTCATCAGTTTTTTTGTCATTTTCTTTACAACTCCTCTTTTTAATCATCCGATTAAACGTACCTTGCTTAAAATAAAGCCTGCATTCTTACCTACCAAAATACATTCATATTTCCTACCACCCCCTTTCATATTAAAATCACCATCATTAATTTTTGCTATAAAACTTTTATCCGAATATCCTTATATAAAGGAAAGGAATGAAGTAAATATTCATAACAATTTTACTCGAAACAGGTTAATTCATGATGTTATAATTAACTATTATCATAAATGATATTGTCTGATTTCCCCCTCAGATTTGTTCGCAATATATTCTTGATTGAGAGAATGGTCAATACTGTGGAGAGAGTATTCATGGGGGGAAATTTTTACCTATATGGCAGGGCAAAATGCCCCACCATATAGGGCATTTTGACCCGGTGCAGCGGGGCAAGGCTTGCGGATGCTGCGTCAAAGCCGATGTCTGTTTTGAGGGGAAACGGAGGTGAAGCGGGTGTGAATGATGTGCAAGGGCGGGCTTTTTTCGTAGGGGTAAGCCCCTGTGCTTACCCTGTTTACCCTGTGACAAGGGGGGCATACAGAATCTCTTTGCGGGTTTTGCGTCTCTGCGAGAAATTTTTTATTTCCGATAAAATCTCTTATTCCATTATTATATGTACTTGGGTTCTCTGTCGAAAAGAAAAAAAGTTCCCTGTAAAGACTCAAAATAAAAAAGGACACGCTGGCGGCGTGTCCTTCTGAGCGGAGTATAAAGAAAAATTGCAGAGATAATCCCTGTCAGTATTACGCTCCTTTCCAATTTTTTTCAATTTATATCAGCATATTCCGAAACCGCCTTCAGCGCAAGGATGGCTTCCGCCATGCCTATTTTCCCATCGCCGTTTATATCTGCCGCTTTCTGCACGGTTGCGCCCGGAGTAATCCCGCTGACAATCCTGAGCGCAAGAATCACATCCCGCAGGTCCGTGGTTCCGTTGCCGTCAATGTCAACAGGTATTGCGGGTGTTACCGGGACTGTAGTGAATTTCTTTACAGTTCCGTATGATATTCCTTTGCTGTTCTTTGCATAAGCTCTGACGTAATACATTGCGCCGGCGGTCAGTCCGCTGAGGGTGACGCTGAACTGCCCCGGTACTGAAGAAGCGTCTGTCAGCCTGTTATCTTCAAGCATCGGCGGCGTCGCTTCGCTCCAGCAGACTCCTCTTTCAATGACAGGCGCTCCGCCGTCGGAAAGAACATTTCCCCCGCAGACCGCGCTGTCAGATGTGACAGCCCTTGCCTCGGCGGTTGAGACCGTCGGCACAGCGGCGCCGTCAGTCAGATATTCATCACGGTCTGAAACTCCGTCTCCGTCGAAATCTCCGTTACCGTCACGGTCAAGATTGCCGAAATATTTCAGTTCCCAGTAATCCGCCATACCGTCCTTGTCGCTGTCTGCCCGCGTGATGATGACAACTGCGTTTCGGGACGCCGACAACATACCGTCCGATGCGGTAAATGTAATCACATACTTGCCTGCCTGACCGATTGCCGGCGTCCAACTGAATTCCCCTTTGCCGTTTTTTTTGTCTGTGAATTTTGCTCCTACAGGAAGCAACGACGCTGAAAGCAGAGGAATTGTTCCGTTCGGATCGCTCGCTTCAACAATAAATCCGAGTTGTTGTCCTTCACTTCCTGTTCTCTCCGGGATAAACTGGAGATTCGGCGGCTGAGGTTCTGCTGACTTGTCTTCAAAGATAACTTTGTAAGAACCTGTGCTGTCTGTATCAAACAAATTGAAGAAATATTGCCATGTTTTGCTTTTATCCAACCGTGATTTGGAAAGCCATGCGTTTTCAGGCTTGATAATCTTTCCGTCAGAGCGGCTGACTTGTTTGAGTATTTTTGCGCCGGCTTTGGGGTCTGTGAGTTTCACATAAATAAATCCGAAGGTTGAAGAAGCTGACAGAGTGTAGTTGTCTCCTGAACCGCTGAGACTTGAAGAAGCAGACAGGTTGCTTACATCATTGTCAATGTTTTCAGATTCATACACTTTATATCCGTCCCCGTATTTTGCAAGGAAATCTCTGATATTGTCTCTGCCTGCGATATCAACTGTAACATCGTGAATCAAGGTATGAGTCGCAGGAGTGCCTTTTATCAGCGAAGTCAGTTCACCGCCGAGTTCATCTGAATGAGAAATATCAGCGATAAAATTTTTAAATTTTCCTGAAAGCGAACAGGTCATTATCCATCTGGCTGTTCCTGAAGTTTTCGGCTGAATGTCTCCGAAATCCGCAAGCAGACTCGGTTCCGCAGGCGCTCCGTTCACTTCGCAGCCTTCAATGTTGAAGCCGATTAAAAGGTCCTGCTCATTTTCTATGATTTCAGGCTGGGCAGATTCGATTTTCAGGCTTTTTGCTGTTCCGGAGCCGTTGTTGGACACCCTCACGCCGAGCGTAAAAGGAACAATCGGCTCGATTTCATCCGTAAAAGTATCATCTCCATAGACATCTTGAGGCAGAAAATAGTCGAGCGTAAGCTCAGGCATGGGTTTTACAAAAATATAATCCGGGCTGACTTCGGTTTCTTCTTCTTTGCCGTTAATAGTATAACTAAGCGTTGCTCCGACATAGTAAAGTGTTCCTGATTGCAGACCGTTTGAGGCGCCGAACGCAGGAACAATCAGCCAGTGAACATCTGCTGTTGTTGACGGAAGAACTTTTCCAATTCCGTCAACATCATCAATCTTTGTCATGGAAGGTTTGCCGATAAAAAATTTCGCAGTTGTATTGTTCGGGTCAGAACTGGCAAGTACGCTGTTGCCGTTCTCATCGGTAAAAGAAATTTCTATTTTCACATTTTCCAATGTGATACCGTCAAATCCGTTGTTAATCCGCATAACGGCGTCAAACGCCTGCCGCTCAAAGCTCATTTCCTGACGGATTTCGATTTTCACGCTGGCGCAAATTCCGTCTTCGGCAAAGGAAGATGCCGGAAGCAATGCAAAGATCGCCAGCCAGAATAACAGACCTGCTTTTTTAAATTGAAACGTCGTTTTCATCTTACACCTCTGTTTTTTCCATGAATTTCATGCCATAGGTGCCGATTCTGCTCCAAACGCATCATATCATCCTCGTAATAGCGACAGGTTTTTGAAAAAAAATCTGCATAAAAATCCATATC
>DZCT01000373.1 GCA_022736535.1 Desulfatirhabdium butyrativorans
TTCTCTTCTGACGTTTATCAATTTTAAGACTTCTTTTGCTTTCATACTTTTAATACAGCTATTAATTATCACTTGTCAATACTTGTGTACATTTTTAATGACTATACCCATATCGGCATTGAGGAATCGGTCAGCAGCGCGGCAAGCTCCCCGATGGTGCTGAAATCGCCGTCAATCAGTTCTTCTTCGCCGAGCGTGATGACAAATCCTTCCTGCTGACATTTAAGTGCAATTGAATTAAGTATAAAATCAATTGTTTTAAGCTGATGACGCTGATCGTTTTTATAAATGTTCATCAGCAGGTTGTCAATTTTGATTTTTTCAGCCCCGGGAATCGGTCTGTATAATCCGCCGGCTTCCCGTAACAGTCCGACATGGCTTGCAATAAAGGGATTCAGTACGGCGCATATAATAAAAAGCGCCTTTTCTTTTGAAAGTATCTTGGGAATATCCATCAGTTTTCCTCCCGTATCTTATGCAATATAACGATGTTGAGATAAAGCAGAGCGGACAGCCTGCCTGTTTTTTATAAAAATTTATTATATAAAACAAAACAGGAAAAAATCAATGGGGTACGGGGAGTATTTTGAAGTAGCAAAATGCTACCTGCTTCTTTTGTCATTTCGAGCAGGTAGGGTGGGCATGAAATGCCCACCGTTTATAAGCCGGTGGGCAGCAAGCTGCCCACCCTACTTCTGATGGGTTTCGGAATGACAGGGGACGGCGTTCTCACTTCTCAATTCTCAATTCTCAATTCTCAATTCTCTCACTTCCTACCGTTTCATCGGCAGTTGTATGACAAATTTTGCGCCTTTGCCGAGTTCGGACTCAACAAAAATTCTTCCCTTGTGATTGTTTGTGATAATGAAAAAGGAAACTGAAAGCCCCAGCCCTGTTCCGATGCCGACGGTTTTGGTGGTGAAAAAAGGCTCGAAAATGCGGGTGCGGATTTTCTCGTCTATTCCCGGACCGTTGTCCTGAACCTCGATTCTCAGATATTCCGCTTCTTTCCTTGTCCGCAGCATAATCTGAGGTTTTTCCGTTTTCTCTTTTATCTCCGCCATTGCCTGAGCAGAATTTTTCAGAAGATTCAGAATGACCTGCTCGATTTCCGTATCTATGCAGGGGACTTCAACCGGATCCGCATCGTAATCCCGGATAATTTCAATATGCCGGAAATCGTATTTTTTCTTCAGATCATAGTCGCTTGCGGCAAGCTGAACCGTGTCGTCAAGCAGTTTGTTGATGTCTGTCCGAACCATGGATGTTTCGCTGCGGCGGCTGAAATTGAGCATATTGCTGACAATATCCGCGGCGCGGGAGCCGGCGTCTTTGATGCCGTTCAAATATCTCACAATTCCCCGCTTTTCCATATACAGACGGACAGCCTCCAGATTTGCGCCGCAGTCCCGGGCCGTCTCATGATTTGCCTCAAGATCGGGAGAAATGCGGCGCAGCGCGTTCTGAACCCCCTGAAGAATGATGCCCAGCGGATTGTTGATCTCATGCGCCATTCCCGCAGCCAGACCGCCTACCGACATCATTTTTTCCGTCTGAATCATCATTTCCTCAATTCTGACCCGGGACGTCACATCGTCAATGCGGATCACCGCCCCTTCCACACCGTTTGCCACCAGCGGATAAATCATAATATCTTCATAATGGATCTCATCCGAACAGTGTTTGGGCTGTTTTTCCTTCTTTACCGGTTCACGCACTTCAAGCGATTTCCGAATATGCTCCGTGTAGGCGGACAGTTCCGGATACACATCGGTCAGAAGCCTGCCCCGAATATCTTCTCCCTCGCTGATGCCCGCGGCTTTTTCGGCAGCCATGTTCCAATGCGTGATCCTGCCGCCCGGATCAACGCCGATCACCACCGAGGGCATGGAGTCAATAATATTTTTGATATATCCCTGGGTCATCCGCAGTTCCTGATACACTTTCTGCATTTCTTCATTCTTGCGGTAAAGTTCGGAATAGGAATTCCATACCTCTGAAACCATCTTGTTGAGACCGGTTTCGATCATCAGCCATTCATCTTTTCTTTCCAGACGGATGCGCACATCCATGTCTCCGTCTCCGATGGCTTCCAGCACCCCGCAGATGCTTTCGATGGGCCGGCGGATATTTTTCAGAAAAAAGAGAAAACTGAACACTGCAAACAGGGCTACAGCCGCGGCAGACAGGATATAAACAAAACTGACCGAGGTTTTTATCTTTTCAGAGGTTTTTTCCTGCATTTTTCTCAATTCGCCCATTATACGTTCATCGCTTCTGTTTTTGGCAGTGACCGCACGCGCTTTTGCTCTGTTCAGTTCTGAAAAACGCTTTCGGAATTCGGTTCGCGCCTCATTAAAACTCACAATCGCCGATTTATATTCCGAAATGCTGTCCCACAGCTTTTCTCCATACACCTCAATCTCAGGATCGGACAGCAGAAGCGTCAGAATTTTCCGGGACAGATCATCCAATATCAGCACCGCGGATTCAACATCGCCTGTTTCGGAACGAAAGGGCTCCAGCGCGGCAAAGTGAAGGTCCGCATGAATAAAAATTTCCCTGTATGCCGGTATCAGCCTCCTGAACTGCTCAAGGTCGGAAACATCCTGTCCCTTCACATCGCCGGGGATGAGAGATTCGCCGAGTTTGTCTTCCAGCCGGGCAAAATGGTCCTTTATCCTGCTGCTGACGGTTTCGATTTCCCGAAAAAGCGCATTGACCGCTTCGCACTGTTTCAGCACGAGCGCAAGCTTTTCCTGAAAGTCACGGAAGCACTCTTTCAGAAACGGATCCTCAATCTGACCGGAAAGCGCTTCGGTTTTGGCTTTGAGAAGATTTCCCTCTGTTTCCAGTTTTTTCTCATTTTTATAAAAAGAAACGAGCAGCAGATGGCTCCTGTCAACGGCGCCGAAAAGTTCCTGTCCCATCCGGGTATGATGAACAATGCCTCTGACATCTGTGTCAACGGCTTTGGCAGTCAGCGCTTCGATATTGCGGAACGCATAAACCACCATGCCGGAAATCATTCCGAAAACAATAAAAACCGTCAGATTCAGCAAAAGAAGCTTCAGGTTGATACTCGTTTTAAGACGAAATAATCTTTCAGAAATTTTCATAAAATTTCAAACCCGCTTTACGATGATGCCTTGAGTAAATTCTTTATTTTTTGAATATCTTTTCGGACAATTCTGAGAAAAGCCTCGGCGCAGTCCGAACAGTAAATTTTTCCCTTTCGGGATTCTATTTCCTCAATCGCCCTTTCTATCTCTAACGAGGGTCTGTAAGGTCTGTGGGAAGACATTGCCTCCACCACATCTGCGATGGCAATGATTTTGGCTTCAGGCAGAATCTCCTTTTCTTTCAGTCCCCGGGGATAGCCGGAACCGTCAATGCGTTCATGATGCTGATACACGATTTCAGCGATGGGCCAGGGAAAAGCGATATTGATCAGAATATCATATCCCATAAAAGAATGCTTTCTGATGACCTGCATTTCTTCAGGTTCAAGCCGGGTCGGCTTTGAGAGAAATTCCGCAGGCACATAGATTTTTCCGATGTCATGCAGCAGGCTGGCAACCTTTATCGCCTCCAGTCCGTCCTGTGAAAACCCCATCTCTTCAGCCAGCGCCAGCGCCAGAACAGAAACCCGCTTCTGATGTCCCGATGTGTAAGGGTCTCTTTTATCGGTCATAACGGAAAGCGCGCTCACGGTTTCCCACAGGATTTCTCGGAGCTGGGTATTGATTTTTTCCAGCGCACGCGTCCGCCTGCGAACTTTTTCCTCCAGCGATTTTTTATAGGCTTCATTTTCACGGATGAGCGCGGCTTTTTCCAGCGATTTTTCCACAACATGCTCCAAAACCCTCAGACTTTGGATGGGTTTGGTCAGATAATCCCATGCCCCCCGGCGGATAGCCTCAATCACATCCTGAATGACGCCGGTGCCGGAAATGACAATTATCGGTGTCTGGGGCGATTCCTGTCTGACTGCCGACACGACTTCAAAACCGTTCACTTCGGGCATCATCAGATCCACCAGAATCACATCCGGTTTTTTTTCACGAAAAACCTCAAGTCCTGTCTTTCCGTTTTCCGCCATCAGAACGGTATAACCGGAATCTTCCAGATAATCGCCGACCGTAAAGCGAATCATTTCTTCATCGTCAATGCAAAGCACCGATAATTTTTTTTCATTCATAAAGCGGATACTCCAAATACGGGTCAGGGGTATGGGGTACGGGGTACGGGGGTCAGCCTCTGACCTCTGACCCCGTACCTCTGACCTCTGACCCCGAACCCCGAACCTCTGCTCCCTGACCCCTTTCAAGTTTTAAAATCAGCCGGCTTAAAATGCTCATATCCGACAGGGGCTTCAGCAAAACCTGTTCCTGTGTGATGCCGATCTCCCGAAGTTCCCGGGGCACAGAATAGAAAGTTGAACCGGTATGAATGACAACATTCAGATTCGGCTGTATTTTTTTTGCGTTTTTAATAAATGTGTTTCCGTCTATTCCGGGCAGACGCATGTCAGCCACAACCGTACTGAATGCAGCTTTGCTTAAAATCTCCAGCCCGGCTTCGCCGCTGCTGACCGATTTCACTTCAAAGCCTTCATCCTGAAGAAAATCTTCCAGATTGATACGGACCATTTCCTCATCTTCGACAATCAGAATACTGATTTCCGGCTGCTTCATATCGTTTGCTGCTCCGATGTGACTCCGATAAAATTTAAATGATGATGATGTAATAAATTATAATGTTGTTATATCACAATACAGTCTGACAGAGAATGGAAAGGAGCGTCTGCTATCAATAGCAAAAGATTTGCATTTTGTCCATACTGCAATTCGGAGTTCGGAGGAGAGAGGTTCGGCGTTCGGGCTTTGATTCATATATCCTGTCCGGCGAAAAAGCAGGGTTCGTTAAAAATATTCTACACTTCCTCTTTACAAAAGAAAGGAAATTTTGTAAAAGAAATCCAGAGTCGGATGTTTTTCGGCTTATAAAATTTTGTATTATAACTTCCTTTATCCTTAATAAAATACGATTTCGAGATGATAACAGATAAGCAATCATAAAAAAGATCAGACAGATGCTGTCTGATCTCATACGAATTCGCTTTCAAAATAAAATATGATAAAGATAATTTTCAATATTTAGGA
>DZCT01000015.1:0-6153 GCA_022736535.1 Desulfatirhabdium butyrativorans
GAAAAAAACACGGAAATCAGCCGGGACCGCCTGCTTTCAAGATTTGTGGAAATGCAGTATGAGCGCAATGATCTTGATTTCCACCGGGGCGTGTTCCGGGTCCGGGGGGACCGGGTGGAGATTTTTCCCGCGTATGAGGAAGACAAAGCCCTCCGCATCGAGTTTTTCGGAGATGAAATCGAGCGCATCTCTGAAATTGATCCGCTCAGAGGCAATGTTATCAAACAGTTGAATGCGGTTTCTGTGTTTCCGGCAAGTCATTTTGTCACTTCCAAAGACACGCTTTACAGGGCAATCGAGCGCATCAAACCGGAATTGCAGGCACAGATTGAATTTTTCCGAAATGAAGGCAAACTGATAGAAGCGCAGCGTATCGAGGAGCGCACGAATTTTGATCTGGAAATGATGCTGGAAATCGGCTACTGCAACGGCATTGAAAATTACTCCCGGCACCTGACCGGTCGTCATCCGGGCGAACCGCCCCCCACGCTGCTTGATTATTTTCCCGATGATTTTCTGGTCTGCATTGATGAAAGCCATATTGCCCTGCCCCAGTTGCGGGGCATGTACGAAGGGGACCGTTCCCGCAAGGAAACGCTGGTGAAATACGGATTCCGGCTTCCGTCTGCAAAAGACAACCGCCCCCTGAAATTCTCGGAATTTGAGTCAAGAGTGTCTCAGGTTGTGTATATCTCCGCAACGCCGGCGGATTACGAACTGCAGAAAGCGGAAAATACGCTGGCGGAACTGATTGTCAGACCCACGGGGCTTCCGGATCCTGAAATCTCGGTGCGGAAAGCCCAACATCAGGTGGACGACCTGCTTGAAGAAATTCAGAAACGCATTGCCGCAAACGAAAGAGTGTTAGTCACGACGCTGACCAAACGCATGGCAGAAGACCTCAGCGAGTATTACGCGGAGTTGGGCATCAAAATACGGTATCTCCATGCGGACATCAGCACGCCGGAGCGCACGGAGATTATCCGTGATCTGAGAACAGGCAGATTTGACGTGCTGGCGGGCATCAATCTGCTCAGGGAAGGGCTGGACATTCCCGAAGTCTCTTTGGTTGCGGTTCTCGATGCGGACAAAGAAGGCTTTCTGCGCTCTGCCCGGTCCCTGATTCAGATCTGCGGCAGAGCGGCGCGCAATGTTCACGGCAAAGTGATTTTCTATGCGGATAAGGTGACGGACGCGATGCGGCAGGCGATTGCGGAAACCGAGCGTCGGCGGAAGATTCAGAAAGCCTATAACCGGAAACACGGCATCACACCGGAGACGATTCATAAAGACATTGCGGCTGTGTTTGATTTCGGGCATGAAACTGACACGGCGGCGCAGCTTGCGGCGGCAGAAACGGTTGCAGCATATCAGACAGCGCGGGATATGCCCGGTCTGAAATCAGATATGATAAAACACTTGGAAAAAGAGATGAAGACAGCGGCAAAAAACCTTGAATTTGAAAAAGCCGCTGCCATTCGCGATCAGATAAAGGCATTGAAAAATCCGTAGGGGTAAGCCCCCGTGCTTACCCTTTCGGCTTTGCAGTAGAGCATCGGAGATGCGTCATATTTGTAGCGAGAATTGAGAAATGGAAAAAATAGAAGCGCTTCAGAAAGAACATCACTTCATATCCGCGGTGCTGGACACCCTGGGCGCGCTGCTGGTCGTCCTTGACAGAGAGGGCAGAGTGGTTCAGTTCAACCATGCCTGTGAGGAAATATCGGGTTACAGCTTTGAAGAAGTGAAGGGCAGATATATCTGGGAACTGTTTCTGGTTTCAGAAGAAGTCATGCCCCTGAAAGCGGTTTTCAATGACATCAAAGACCGGCGTTTTCCCAACAGACATGAAAACTGGTGGATCACCAAAGAGGGAAAACGATGTCTGATCGCCTGGTCTTCCACCGCGCTCTGCGATGCAGCCGGACAGGTTGAATACGGTATATGGGTGGGCATTGACATCACCCGGAGAATCCGGATGGAAGAAGAACTGCGCGCGGGCGAAGAACGGTACCGCGCCCTGATTGAAAACGTCAAAGAAGGCGTCGCACTCATTGCCGATAAAAAACTGCTTTTTGTCAACGAAGCCTTTGTGCGCATATTCGGCTACAACAGTTCCGAAGAACTGATCGGAAAGCAGGTCAGGTGCCTTGTTGACACCAAATTTGAGGAAAAGTTCGGCGAATTTTTAAAAACCGCTTTGGATAAAAAATCATGGGGACTGGCTTTCCGGGGGCTGTGTCTTGCCAAAGACGGAAGGGAATTTTGGGCAGAGAATCTCAGCAGCGTGATCCGGCACCGGGGAAAACCGGCAATTCTGATAACGGTCCGGGATGTGACGGAAAACATGCTCTGGGAACAGACCGTCATGCAGGAAGCCGAATATTTCCGCAGCGAAAATGTCAAACTCCGTTCCACCATCGGGGAACGGTACCGTCTGGGCAATATCATCGGCAAAAGTCCGGTCATGCAGCAGGTTTACGAACTGATTCTCAAAGCCGCCTCCACCGACGCCAATGTCATCATTCTGGGTCGCTCGGGAACCGGCAAAGAATTAGTCGCCAGAGCCGTTCATGATCTGAGCGCCCGCTCTGACAAAGCCTTTGTTCCGGTGAACTGCGGCGCCGTTCCGGAAAATCTCATTGAAAGCGAATTTTTCGGACACCGGAAAGGCGCATTTACGGGCGCACACAGCGATAAAAACGGATACCTGCACGCTGCGGACAAAGGAACGCTTTTTCTCGATGAAATCGGCGACATCGGACTGAGTATGCAGGTAAAGCTGCTGCGGGCTATCGAGGGCGGCGGCTATATGGCGGTGGGCGACAGCAAAGTCCGCTTTTCCGATGTCCGCATCATTGCGGCGATGAACAAAGACCCTTTGGAGATGATGAAAAAAGGACTGATGCGGGAAGATTTTTTTTACAGAATCAGCGTCATTCCCATCAGACTGCCGGACCTCAAGGACCGCAAAGCCGATATTCCCCTGTTAGCCGAGTATTTTCTGGAAAAATACAGCCCCGAAGGCAGGGTGCGGAAACTGCCCCCGGACTTTATGGAAAAACTGACAAACTATGACTGGCCCGGGAATGTCCGGGAACTTCAGAATGTCTTGCAGCGTTTTCTCACGGTCAGATCTTTGGATGTGCTTGAGTTTCAAAGGGGGTTCGAGGTGAGGGGTGAGGGGTTCGAGGCATCACCTCTGCAGGATGCGCTGGAAAATTTTGAGAAAAAAATGATTGTCAGCGCGTTGGAGCGGGTGCGCTGGAACCGGACAAAAGCAGCGGCAATGCTGGGGATTTCACGAAGGTCTCTTTTCAGAAGAATAGAGAAACTGGGCATTTAAAGCCCGAATCGGGCGGATTTCAGAAATTACAGCGTCCCCGCCGAAGCTCCGCGTAGGTTGGGGTGAGCTTGCGAACCCCAACTGGTGATCCGCAGGTCGGACAAAGCGGAGCGTGTCCGCCTCACGGGAATTACAGAAACAGATATGATACGGGCGCAATCCGCCCCATAAGAGAGGGAACGGGAAGTAAGAAATGGGAAACGGGAAGCGGAAAATAAAATTATTATAATTTATTTCAATATGCAATCACCTCTGTATCTTATATTGGCATAAATATTGCTATGTCTGTATAACAGACATTTTCGGAAATAAGCGGCTGAGTCTCTCGCGTCGATCTCAGCCCGGGCCGCAAAGGAATGTCATTTCGAGCGTAGCGAGAAATCTTTTACCTGTAACATGTTACATTTCTTTGCGCCCTCTGCGTCCTTTGCGAGAACCTTTTTTATTTCCGAAAAAGTCTGATATGCCGCAATTTTCCGGCACCGGGGTGAAAGGTTCGGGGGTGAGGGATTGGCAGAGGCTTTCCCTCTCACCTCTTACCCCTTACCCCTTACCTTTAAGGAGGTGATTGGCATGGCGCTTGATCCCGCAGTAAAAAAGAACTGGGTGGAAATCCAGAAAAAATTTGATTTTCCGGTCAATGCCATCGGTGTAAAAATAAAGCCGAATGACGAAAAGACCTTAAAAGTGTGGAAAGAAGAAGGAATTGAAAACTTCATGAAAAAGTGACCCCGATGATAAGGATTAGATGATTAAGGATGAAAGGATTTTCAGGATTTCCTGTTTGAAATTGAAAATTTTTTTCCGCCCCCTTTCCCGGAACCGGCGTATTTTCCCGCAGTCTGTTGCATCATCCCCTGACAGAGCCGCCTCTGTAAAAGGTGAAATATCCCCGTAAAACGGTCTTGACTCTTTGACATAAAATCTGTATAAAGATAAATGAATTACTATTCACGGGTATGAACGGGCGGCAGGGAACAGGGTGCCTGTCACCCCGTACAGACGCAAAAACCTGCGTCTCTGCAAACCCGTAACATAACGATTAGGGATTCCAAGTTGAAGACGATATTGGTCGTAGATGACGATAAGATGATCCTCCGCCTTGCAACCGAGGCGCTCAAAGATTATGGCGAAGGCTTCAACGTGCTGACAGCGATGAACGGGAAGCAGGCATTGCAGATTTTGAGCGCGTCTGCTGTGGACCTTGTCATAACGGATCTCAAAATGCCCGTTATGGACGGCTACGAACTGCTGACCCATACCGGCAGAAACTATCGGAATATTCCGATTATCGTTATGACAGGTTACGGTTCACGGGAAATCGCAAAGCAGCTCAAACAGAAAGGCGTGCTGCATTATATAGAAAAGCCTTTTGAAATCAATATGCTTCGTGAAAAAATCGTCGATGCGTTTGCCGCAGGTTCCAAAGGCTTTATTCACGGCTTCACACTGGCAAATTTTCTTCAGGCAGTGGAGGTGGAGCAGAAAAGCATCACGCTGAGAATCAAATCAAATCGCCGGGTGGGCTATCTGCATCTGCATGAGGGGGACCTGACAGATGCGGAAACCGATCCGGGCACCTGTCCGCCCCTGACCGGGGAAGAAGCGGCAATGGAAATCCTGTGCTGGGATGACGCCAATATCGAGATACTGGCGATACAGAAAAAAGAAAGAACCATTGAACGCTCTCTGATGCAGATATTGCTGGAGGCTTCCAAACGCAAGGATGAAAAACTGCCGGTTCCCCAAAATCGGGAACAGGAACTGGAAGAAGCTGTACAGATGGCGGAAGCGCATCATTTCAAAGAGGCTCAGAGCCTGATTGCCGCATTTTTAAAAAAAGAACCCCGCAGCGCCCGCGGCTGGCTCTGGTGTTCGCGCATTGTGGTCACGATGAAATCCGTGGAGGCATTTCTCGCCAATGCGGCAAAGCTTGCGCCCCGGGCCCCCGAGGTCAGCGAAGAACTCGCCAAACTGAATCTTGCCAAAACCAAAATCCCCCCGGATACAGCAGCCGGACAGGTGCGGCGCTGTCCCTTCTGCTGGTGTCCGCTGGAAACAAAAGAAGTGCAGTGCGGTTACTGCAAAGCGCATCTGATGATTCATCCCCAGTTTTTCGCCGCGCCCCGGGATGCCCGGGGAGATATTCTTGAAAAAGCCGTTGAGCGCTACATGCGGGTGATCGGCAGGGAAAAAAACATCAACGCCTACTATTATCTGAGCATCGCGCATCTGAATCTGGAACATTGGGAAGAAACCCTGAATCTGTTTCACAAGACGGTCCGGATGGAGCCGGAGAAAAAAGTTTTTCTGGATCAGTTGCGCCGACTGCTCAACTATATGGCTTTGGAAACATCCACCGAAGGCTTTGAAAAAACGCTGCCCGAACCGCCCGGGGGGCAGGGTGCGGAAACAGAGCAGGCAGGGCGGGCGCCGGAAAAGAAAAAGATATTGGTGGTGGAAGACAGCCCCACCACCCGCAAAGTCATCAGCATCACGCTGGGACAGCGGGGCTATGACATCATGGAGGCAAGAGACGGACTGGAGGCGCTTTCGCGTCTGAGCGAGGAACGTCCCGATCTGATACTGCTGGATATCATACTGCCCAAAATGGACGGATACAAAATACTTTCGATCATCAAAGACAATGCGCTGTTCAAAGACATACCGGTGATCATGCTGACCAGCAAAGACGGGATGATAAACAAGTGGAAAGGCAGACGTGCGGGAGCGGATGCCTATCTGACCAAGCCTTTCAAACCGGAGATACTGGTCGAGACGATAGAGAAATATTTGTAAATTGAGAA